>NZ_OMWD01000007.1 GCF_900314695.1 uncultured Methanobrevibacter sp.
CAGATAAAGGAATTTTAAAAAGATTCAATCTAAAACTAAAGTATTGGGATGAGGACAATGCGATTTACTAAAAATCACTTAAGTTATTGAAAGTGCCTTAATCTTTAACTTTATTAATATTAAAAAACATAATAAATATATTATTAATTATTAGGAGTTTTTATTTATGACAATCGAAAAAGATGCAGAAGATATTATAGAAAAATTCTCAAAGATTTTAGAAGATATTCCTGATTCTGATGAAACATGGTATATTACCGATAATTTAAATTTAACACGTAAAGATGAATCTCATGAAAAAAATCCTGAAAAAATATTAAGGAATGCAAGAATAGATAAGGAAGGAAATCTTGTAGTTAAAAGAGCAGATTGGACTAATTAAGAGTGATTTATATGAGAATGAACTTAGTTCTAGAACTTCTGGATGTTCCAGGGCAGTTAGTTAAAGTGTTGGAACCGATTGGCAGTCTTGGTGCAAATTTGGTAACTGTAATTCATAAAAGGGACTATAAAACTGAAAATGGTAAGGTTCCTGTTCAACTCACATTGGAAGGTGAATTTGAAGATCTTAAAAATGTCGTCAAAAGATTTGAAGACTTGGGTATCACAATTACTGAAATGGATGATGTTGTTTTAAAAGAAAAAATAAGTACAATCTTTTTCGGACATATTATTGACAATGATTTAAGAGACACAATGGATAAAATCAATGCTTTAGATGGTGTTTTAATTGTAGGATGCGAAATTAAATTGGATGGTGAAGATAAATCTACTGCATTATTGAATATTGAAGCAGACATTGGTCTTAAACAGATAGTATTTGATAAAATTGCAGAAATTGCAGAAGAAAAAGAGATACTTGTTATTAATGAGGTTTAGTGATTATTATGGATGAATGTAAAGTTATTATAATGGGATTTGGATCAGTTGGTCAGGGTGTGGCCAATGCACTTTCCATGAAAAAAGATTTAATTAAAGAAAAAACTGGAGTAACTGTTAAAGTGGTTGCTGCAGCTGATTCATCTTCATCTGCAATTTCACAAGATGGACTGGATGAAGAATTACTTGTGCAAACTAAAAAAGAAAATGGAAAGTTATCAGCATATCCTGAATTCGGGTCTGATTTGAATGGTGCAGATGTGTTGGACGCTGTTGAATATGATTGTCTTATTGAAGCAACTCCTACAAATATCGTTGATGCAGAACCTGCATTTTCACTAACACTTAAGGCTTTTGAACAAGGAAAAGATGTAGTAACATCAAATAAAGGACATTTAGCACTCAAATTTAAGGAAGTAATTGGCGCTGCTGAAAAAGCAGGTGTCCAATTCAGATATGAGGCCAGTGTTGGCGGTGCAATGCCAATTATCAATCTGGCAAAGGAAACAATTTCTTCATGTGGTATCAAATCAATTAAAGGTATTTTGAATGGTACGACAAATTATATCTTATCAAGGATGACTGCAGAAGGTTCAGATTATGAAGTTATCCTAAAAGAATCTCAGGAATTAGGAATAGCTGAAACAGATCCTACACAGGATGTTGAAGGTATTGATGCAGCTTGTAAAACAGTAATTTTGGCAAATTCCCTTTTAGGAATTGACGCCACATATAGTGATGTTAAAGTCATAGGTATTTCAAGCATCAATTCACAAGCTATTGATTTGGCTAAAAAGGATGATTATTTAATTAAACTGATAGCTGAGGTATCTAAAGATAATTTACAAGTATCTCCACGTTTAGTTAAAAGAGGAAGCTCTTATGATGTAAGTGGTACTTTAAACATGGCTACAATCACAACTGATTTGGCTGATGAAGTATCAGTAATTGGACTTGGAGCAGGTTCTCTAGAAACTGCTTCTGCGATGTTGACTGATTTAATTAGTATTTTAAAAAATAAAAACTAATTAAAATTTTTTTACTTTTTTTGATAATATGAAATATGTAATTTTTATTCCAGATGGGTCAAGTGATTATCCTGTAGATGAATTAGATGGTAAAACTCCTTTGCAAGTGGCAAATACTCCAAACATTGATAAATTAGCTCAAATGGGCTATGGTGGATTTACAAATAATGTTCCTGAACAATATACTCCAGGTTCTGATGTGGCCAATATGAGCATTTTCGGGTATAATCCTGCAGACTACTATACAGGTCGTGGACCTCTTGAAGCAGGCAGTGAAGGCATTCCGACAACACCTGAAGACGTAATATTCAGATGCAATACAATATTCAGTGAAAATGATGCTATGGATGACTTTAATGCAGGTCATATCACAACTGAAGAAGCAGATGTGTTGATGAAAGGTTTAAATGAGTATTTCACTGAAAAATACCCTGATTTCAAAGGCAAATTTTACACTGGCGTAAGTTACAGACATTTGTTTATATATTCCTGTGACAGCATAGAAGATGCAGAAATATTGTCCGGCATTAAAACAATGCCTCCTCATGATATTTCAGGTGAAAACTTAGCTGATAATCTATTTGGGGACTGTGAACTTGCTCAGGAAATTCAATCAATAATGTTTGAAGCAAGACAATATCTTGAAAACCATGAAATTAACCAACAAAGAGAAATTCCAGCCAATATGATATGGTTGTGGGGACAAGGCGTAACTCCAAGCCTACCTAATTTTGAAGAGACTTATGGAATCACAGCTTCAGTTATTACAGGTGTGGACTTGTTGAAAGGTATAGGAAACTTTGCAGGTATGAACATTGTTGATGTGCCTGGAGCTACTGGATACTTTGATACGGATTATAAGGCAAAAGGTGAGTACGGAATCGAAGCTTTAAAGCAAACAGATTTATTGTTGATTCATATAGAAGCTCCTGATGAAGCAGGGCATGCTCAAAATACCGAAGAAAAAGTCAAAGCAATAGAAAGAATTGATGAGTTTATTGTCGGCCCTATTATCGAAAGCTTAAAAGACGGAGAATTTAGGGGAGCAATTTTACCTGACCATCCGACTCCAATCAGTGTCGGAACTCACACTCGTGATAATGTGCCTATCATCATCTTTGATTCTGAAAGAGATGGTGATGAATGTGAATCATTTGATGAAGAAGGTGTTAAAAAAGGTTCATTGGAATTTAAGAAAGGTCATTTCTTAGTTCAAAGATTAATTGATGGAGACTATTAAAATGAAAGTATTGTTAGTCAATGGTAGTCCTAATAAAAATGGTTGTACTTATACAGCTTTAACAGAAATTGAGAAAATCTTAAAAACCTATGATATTGAAACAGAAATATTTTGGATTAAAACAAAACCTATAACAGGTTGCATTGCCTGTATGAAATGTGGTGAAAAAGGAGAATGTACTTTTGACAATGATGTTGTAAATGAATTTGTCAAAAAAGCATATGATGCAGATGCATTCGTATTTGGTTCACCTGTTTATTATGCGGGTGCCAATGGATCTATGACTTCATTTTTAGACAGAGCATTTTATTCAAACTCTCACGGTGCAGGAGGAGAAGCGTTCAAACACAAACCTGGTGCAGTAGTATGTTCTGCAAGACGTGCGGGTACAACTGCAACCTATGATCAGTTAATAAAATATCTGGGAATTAGCCAAATGCCGATAATCTCTTCATTTTATTGGAATATGGTGCATGGAAACACTCCTGAAGAGGTCATGCAGGATGAGGAAGGTTTAGGAACAATGAGGCAATTGGCCCATAATATGGCATTTTTCTTAAAGTGTATTGAAGCGGGTGAGGAGAAAGGTTTAGCCATAACTGAAGAAGAAAAACCTCGTACAAACTTTATCCGATAAAATTATGAACATTTTTAAAACTCCTGAAGGTTATCTGTATACAAATAAGGCATTACTCTACTTGTTTCTGCCTTTGTTGGTAGAATATGCTTTAGAGTTTTTTGTAGGCTTGGCAGATTCAATAATGGTGGCTTCACTTGGTGAAGCAGCTATTTCAGGAGTTTCTCTTGTTGACTTTTTAATTCAACTTCTTATTTTTTCATTTTCAGCTCTTGCAACCGGTGGAGCTGTTGTAGCGGGACAATATCTTGGCGACAAACAGATAGATAAGGCGCAAAATTCTGCAACTCAACTTGTCTGGTTTTCAACAATTTTATCTTTCGTTTTAATGATTTTAGTAATGATTCTAAGGCATTTTCTAATAGGGTTATTGTTTGGTCAAATTGAAGCGGATGTATGGAATAATGCTGACATGTATCTGTATATCGTTGCATTGTCAATTCCATTCATCGCAATATATAATGCCGGAGCAGCTATTTTTAGAACAACCAATAATGCAGTTTTTCCAATGAAGGTCATGATTATCTGTGATGTTTTAAATGTTTTGGGTAATGCCTTTTGCATTTATTATCTTGGGTGGGATGTACGTGGTGTAGCTATTCCAACAGTAATGGCACGTGTCCTGGCAGCGCTTTTAATATTGTACTTTGTCCTTGATGAAAATTACAGATTGCATATTAAAAGGACATTCAGACATAAATTCGATACTAAAATACTTAAAAAAGTATTGATGGTAGGTGTTCCATATGGTATTGAAAATGGTTTGTTTCAACTGGGCAGGGTGTTGGTTTTAAGTTTGGTTTCAACTTTTGGAACAATGGCGATAGCTGCAAACTCTGTCGGTTATGCAATAGGAATATTTTCGGTACTGCCCGGTTTTGCAATTAATTTGGGACTTACTGCAGTAATATCAAATTGCGTTGGGGCAGATGATTATCAGCAGGCAAAATATTATAATAGGAAATGCTTGATTTTGGTTGTCATATCTCATATTGTAATTAATTTGGTGATATTTGCAATGTTGCCTTTGATTTTGGGGATTTATAATCTGTCAGCCCATACTACAGCAATGGTAACTGAAATGGTTATTTGGCATGGAATTTTTGCGATTATAATATGGCCATTGTCATTTACACTGCCTGCAACATTCAGGGGAGCTGGAGATTCAAAATCAGTAATGTATATAAGTTTGGCAGTAATGTTTACATGTAGAATTGCCTTATCTTATGTTATAGCAGATTGGATGGGCATTGGAGTATTTGGAACATGGATAGCGATGTTTATTGATTGGTATGTGAGGGCAGGAATTTACATTTACCGATATTTCTCAAATAAATGGATGGAATACCGGGTGGTTTAAATGAAATCTAAAATCTTATATAAAAATACACATATAATTAGTAAAAAACAACTTCAAGATTTGTTCTTGTAGGTGATGGTCTTAGGGTCATTTTTCCCGAAAGTTGGTAATATGAATTAAAATTCCATGAATATTCGGATTTGAAAAGCCAGATAATGCAAATGCAATGTTCATAACCGAATTGTGGGCATAGGTGATTAGATGATTGATAATGAAGACATATTCAATAAGGTAGTGAGTTTGGTAAATTTGAATGACGCACACTTTAAAGTGATTGTAGACAATCAAAATTTGCTTTTAAAAAATCAGGAAATATTGTCAAAGCAGCTTAAGGAAATAAATGAAAAATTGGATAAGATTATGGAATAGGTGTTTCAATTGGTTTTATTTAGAGGAGATGTCAAGTGTAAGAGCTTACAAAGGCGCACATCCATTAGCGTTATTCTTCCCTCTGACAATATACATTTCTTAAATGATGCTGAAGAAATCGTTCCGCAGCCATACAAAACATTATACTTCCTTCATGGATTGTATGGCAGTGATGATATAGTCCTTGCAAACACTTCCATTCAGAAATTTGCAGAGGATAATGGGATAGCTATTGTAATTCCCTGTGGAGAAAATAGCTTTTATGTCGATCATGAGAAATCTCATGCATATTATGGTGAATATGTTGGTCAGGAACTTTTGGATATTACTCGAAACATTTTTCCATTGTCTCACAGGCGTAAAGATACTTTCATAGCAGGTTTTTCAATGGGAGGTTATGGAGCTATCCGCAATGGTTTAAAATATTTCGAAAACTTCTCAAAAATTGGAATGATTTCTGCTGCTCTTATTACAGATGATATTGTAAATTACACTGATGACGATAATGTATTGCGTTCAAAAGATTTCTATGAATCAATTTTTGGGGATTTGAATAAAATTAAAAGTTCAGATATGAATCCAAAACATTTGATTGATAACTGCAGGGACATTCCGGATATCTATATGGCATGTGGTGTTGATGACTTTTTATATGGAAAAAATGTTGATTTTCATGAATTTTTAAAGTCTAGGGAAATTGATGCCACATTTGTTGAAGCTGAAGGGGAACATACCTGGGAGTTCTGTGACAAATATCTTAAAGAATTTATTAAAACATTGCTGTAATGTTTTCAGGTGGTGATAAAATGGTAAAGTTGTGTCCTAAGTGTGGAGCTGAATTAACTGAAGTGATTGGTGGCTATTTGTGCCATGAATGTGGTGGAGGAATGTTTAGCGAAGATGAGGTCATATGTGTTAAGTGCCCAACTTGCGGTAGTGAATTGGGAGATTTGGCCGATGAGTATTATTGCTATAATTGTGGCAGATCAGTCAGCAAGGATAATGCAGAATGTGGTAAAAGCATTACATTCGACGATAATCATGATTATGGGGAGCATGACTATGATTCAATGGTGAACAATGGTGATGAAATTTGTCTAAACTGCACATATTGGAGTGTAAGTCCTTACGGGCGTGCTCATGGGATGTATTGCAGACGAGGCAACGGTCAGACTGAACCGACTGATTCCTGCTATGATTTCGTACAATCAACTTCCTTTGCAAGCTATGGTAATGAAGGTCAATATCAGTTTAATGAAACGGATAGAGATATTTCAAATAAATTATATAGTTGGCGAAACAGCAGGTAAAAAGAGTTATTGACTGTTTAATTTCTGATTGTTTTTTTAGGATATTGAAATTTTTATATATTTCAGGTTAATTTTGCTTGTTTATAAGTGAATATGAATTTTATTAAATTTTTATATATCATGAAAAACTAAAATTATAGTATAATTAATGGAGAGGATTTAACTGACAAAGTACATTATTATAACTGGTGGGGTAGTTAGTTCCATAGGTAAAGGTATAACTTCAGCATCTATGGGTAGAATTTTAAGATCATATGGTTTAAAAGTTTCTGCTATTAAGATAGACCCTTATTTAAACTGGGATTCAGGAACACTCAATCCATATCAACACGGTGAAGTCTTTGTAACTCATGATGGTATGGAAACCGACCTGGATTTGGGTCACTATGAAAGATTTTTGGATGTTGAACTTGATGGAATGGCTAATATTACAACTGGTAAAGTTTATGAATCTGTTATTGCTAAAGAAAGAGAAGGAGGATACTTGGGAGAATGTGTCCAAGTAATTCCACATATTACCAACAGAATTAAAGAAATGATTAGAGAAAATTCTGAAAGCTCTGATTATGATGTAGTGCTAGTTGAACTTGGAGGTACTGTTGGAGATATTGAAAGTCAACCTTTCCTTGAAGCTTTAAGACAACTAAGAAATGAGGAAGGCAGACAAAATGTTATGTTTGTCCATGTTACATTTATTCCCTACCTAAATGCAGCTGGAGAATTCAAAACAAAACCAACCCAACATTCCACTAAAGAATTGAGAAGTGTCGGTATAAATCCTGATGTTATTGTCTGCAGATCACAAGTGCATATTGATGATGCATTGCTTGGAAAAGTTGCTCACTTTTGTGATGTGGATGCAAGTGCTGTTGTAAATACTCCTGATGCTGGTACAATCTATGAAGTGCCTTTGGTCTTGGAAGATAAAAACATCGGTGAGTTAATTGTAAATAGAATTGGTTTAGATATTGACCCTGATTCATCCAAATTGGATGAATGGAGAGAAATAGTCAAATCCCTTAGAACCACTGAACCTGAAGTTACCATAGGTATTGTTGGAAAATATGTTGAACTTGAAGATTCATACATCAGTATTCGCGAATCATTGCTTCATGCAGCTGCAAGCATTGGTGTAAAAGCCAATATCAAATACTTAAGTTCTGATGTTGAAGAATTGGATCAAAAAGCTTTAAATGAATTTGATGGTATTTTAATTCCTGGAGGATTCGGGGAACGTGGATTTGAAGGAAAATTAGATGCCGTTGATTATGCAATTGAAAATAATGTTCCATTATTTGGAATATGTCTTGGTATGCAATCCATTGTAACTCAATTTGCAAGAAGGAACGGTTATCCTAATGCCAACAGTTCTGAATTTGATGAAAATTTGGAATTCCCAGTTATTGATATGATGGAAGAGCAAAAGAAAATCAAAAACATGGGTGGAACAATGCGTTTAGGATCTTATGATTGTAAAATCATTGAAGGAACTAAAACTCATGAGGCATATGGTGAAATCGATATTGAGGAACGTCACAGACACAGATATGAGTTTAACAATGATTTCAGAGATGACCTACAAGAAAAAGGTTTAATAATTTCTGGAACCAGTCCTGATGATTTTTTAGTAGAGATTGTTGAACTTCCAAATCATCCATGGGCTATTGGTTGCCAATTCCATCCTGAATTCAAATCAAGACCTAATAGGCCACACCCATTATTCAAATCATTTTTAGAAGCTATTTATGAGCATTCTAAAAATTAATTTTTTTTATTTTTTTATCAATTTAATGAACTAAAATCAATTTTGCAAGCTTATTTTCTATCTAATTAATATTATAGTTCGTATAATACTATAATTATGAATTTTAGTCTAATATGCTTATTTCAAATATCAATTACAGTGCTATTTTGCATTATGGCTGCAATTTTTGATGTAAAAGATGGTATTATTCCCAACTGGTTGACAAGATTTCTTTTGATTTTTGGATTTATATCTAATTTAATTTTGTCGCTGTTTTCATCTAACATTAAATACATTTTAGCTTCAATTATTTCAGTAGTTATAACTTACTTCATCACTTATATGATGTGGCAATTGAATATATGGGGTGGTGGTGATGTAAAATTATTCACTGGAATATCTTCAGTAATACCATTCGGTACCAATGTTGACTTTTTGGATATTTTTCCCCAATTGTCCATATATCCGTTTTCGTTTAGTGTTGTCTTAAACAGTATCTTGGTATCATTTCCATTTCTAATAATCTTTGTAACCTATTTGATATTTAAAAACAATATTTTCAAAGAAAATAAGGATTTTCTATTCAATTTACTTAATATTAACAGTGTAAAATATCTGATTGAATCCACCCTCAATAAAATGATTCCTGTAAAGGATATATGTGAAGGCGCAATTGTTAATGAATATTATTTCAATAATGAGCATATTTGTCATTTAATAAATGAAATTGGGGGTAACTTGAAGGTCTATAAAAATGAACATGATTCGTATTATAAATATTATTTTAAATCACAAAGTGCAGGTGGAATAACTGAAAAGGAAATGTATCTGCTAAAAATTATGAATGCTCAGGGGTTTATTTCTGATGAAATTTCAGTTAAGATTTCATTTCCATTTGCGCCGGCAATTCTTTTTGGTCTGATGGTTGCAGTTATTTACGGAGATATAATAATGTTATTTACAAAAAATATTTTTTTGGTGGTTTGAATGATTGGGGAAAATCATGGTCAGGTCTCTTTAGAGTATTTGTTGATTTTTACAATTTCTTTAATTATTTTGATTGCATTTACTATGCCCTTAGTAAATAAAAGTATGGAAACAACATTGGATGTTTCTGATTCTCTAAAAATCAAATCTGATTTGTCAAAAATCGCTTCAGCTATCAAAACGGTCTATGGAGAGGGTCAAGGATCAAAACAAACGGTCAATGTTTATGTACCACAATCAGTTAAGGTAAATTTTGAAAGTAAATATCTGTCTTGCAATTTAAAGCTTAAGGATAAATCGAATAAATATATTAAGGTTCCTTATAAGTCAAATCTTGAATCTTCTTCATTAACTCTTAAAAAGGGTAAAAATTCTGTTGTTGTAGAATGGCCTGCAGGTAGTGAAAACATGTTTGTTAGTGTATGATTTTGCATGATTCTATCAAAAGTTATTTTAATAGCGTTATTTAAAATATAATCTATAATGTTAAATGGCGTGTGAATTATGGATATTATAACTTCAATTATTTATATCATTTTATTCATTATAATGATGATATTTGTCTTTTCTATTGGTATGATTAGGAAATACATGCCAAAAAAGGAAATTCTTTTAGTTATTCTTGTAGCTTTTTTAATCGGATCAATTGGAGGTGCATTTTTCCTGGAACCTATTTATCAGGAAGTGCCTTCGGTCATGACTGCTGTTGAAAGGAATATGCCTAATAATGAAGAGACATTATATTTGGATTTATCTTCTTCAAATGATTTGGCTGAACTAGAAAATAATCTGTCTCATACTGACGGTTTTAAATCATATAATGAGGAAAGTGTTTCGATATCTCTGTGGAGTTTTAGTGATACTGAAAAGTCATATTTTGAAGAGATAGTTGGAAACATTGATGATCACTATAAGAATTATACTGTAAACTCTTCTGGAAAGATTACTATTTATCTTGCAGATAATTATTCTGCATCCAATGCTTTGAAATCTTTTTCAGATTGGTATAAGTTAGTATATGGGGATACATTATCTTATGCACAAGTACATTCAAAATTGGTAATTGATGCATCACATTTGGATGAATTTGAGAAAAACTTGCTTGCTCGAGGTATTGTTGCAAGTAAGATGGAAGGTCCAATTCAGAGTAGTATTGACAATGCAAATGCATCAATGGTTTCAGATACCAGTTTCGTATTATTCACTGGAGCAATAGGAATTTTCGTTGCGGTACTTGGAATTTATTTCGATTCGTTTGTTGTATATTATAGAAGACTTAGAAAATTCTTAAGGACTAAACAAAAACGGTAATTTTATGAAAGTTGCTATTCTATTTTCTGGTGGAAAAGATAGTACGATGGCATTGTATTATGCATTAAAGGAGGAAGAAGATGTTAAATATCTTCTTTCCATGAAATCCGTTAATGATGAATCTTACATGTTTCATGTCCCAAACATTCACATCACTGATTTGCTTGCAGAAGCGCTTGATATTCCTATCATTTCTGCGGTGACTCAAGGTGTTAAAGAAGAAGAACTTGAAGATTTAAAAAGAGAATTTGAAAATCTTAAAAGTTTGGGTGTTGAAGCCATATACACCGGGGCACTTTATTCTGTTTATCAAAAATCCAGAATCGAAAGACTGGGGGATGAAGTTGGCCTAAAGATTATTTCACCATATTGGCATGTAAATGAACTTGAATATATGAGAGAAATTGTTTCTCTGGGCTTTAAGATTATCATTTCAGGCGTAGCTGCTTGGGGTTTGGATGAATCTTGGCTGGGACGAATCATTGACGATAAAGTCATTGATGAGTTGGTTAAACTCAATGAAAAATATCAGGTCAACATTGCTTTTGAAGGTGGTGAGGCCGAAACATTAGCTATAGACGGTCCTATTTTTAAAAAAAGAGTTAAAATATTAAAAGATAAAAAAGAATGGCATCTTGACAGTGGTGTTTATATTATTGAAGATGCGATTCTTGAAGAAAAGTGATTACAAGTTAATCTCTTTTAAAAATTCATTAATTTCTTCGCTGTAGCTTTCCAAATCGCTTTCATTGATAATTAGTTTATCTGAAAGTGCAATCACATTGCCGATTCCAAAGTCCAATTCCATTTGGTCTCTTTTTGCAAATTCATTGTAGTCTTTAGAATCATCTTCTCTCATCCTGTTTTGCAATCTTTTAAAACGTAAGGTAGGATTTGCAAAGATTGAAAGAATAATGAAATCATCAAAGTTTTCCTTAAACATTTCCACTTCATGATGGCTTCTAATTCCATCGACAACAATGGCATTTTCAATTCCTTCTTTTTCAAGTTGTTTAATTTTTTTGATGGTAAGTTCTGAAACTATATATTCGCCCTTTTCTTTTCTAAGATTTTTGGCAGTTTCTTTAGTGCTTTCACCTCTTTTTTTTGCTTCTTCTCTTATTATGTCTCCCATACTTACAATAATGGCTCCTCTTTCAGTAGCCATATCAGAAACTAAACCCTTTCCAGATCCAGGTAACCCTGAAATTCCCATAACTTGCATTCTTATTCACTCTTTAATTTTTATTTGTTGTAATGATTCTTTAAGGTTTTCTTCATTGTCAAATTCATTAACTATGTTTATCAGGACTTGTTTATCCTGAGTTTTTAAGTCTTCAGCAATTTTTGTCATATATGGTATAGCCCTAACGATATTGTCCATAATTGACACGTCTGACATCTTTGATGTTCTTGAAAGTGGATTTAAATCGATTGTAATGATATTCTTACCTGATTTTTTTAGTATTTCTGCTCTGTCACCATCTTCAAGAGGAACCAAAACGGTGTCTGATGAATATATTCCTGTCTTGCTTGCTGAAGCCCTATTGTTTTTGATATCATCAATATATTCGATATCATCATCTAAGGTGCCTAAAATATCATTATATCCATGGTCCTTGTATAGTTTTGTCAATAATCTTATACGTTCATCAGTTCTGTAAAATAAGTTAATTTCAATTTTAGCATCAATGCTTTGCGCCAATTCAATTAGTTCATCACAGGCAAGAGCAGATGCATTACCATTGACGGAAATAACAGGATTATTTGATAAAAGTAGGGCAGCTACGGCAACATACATTGCCCTTTTTGCAGGGTATGTAGTTTTTTCTCCAATCAAATAATCAAAAGCTTCTCCTCTTCCATGTGCAATCATTCCAGAATCTGCAAGGTAGCCTTTCTGTGAAGCTTTAACTATTTTGTCTCTTAAAAGCAATGACTCATAACGGGGGTGAGATTTTGGTATCATTTTAAATCAATCCTCATTTGGGCAAGATATCCTAAAAATGTTGTTATCAGTAAAGTTATTATAATCATTGAAGTAATATGAAATGGATAATCTCCAATTATTGGATTATTTACATTAGGTATAATAAAAAATATGTAATCTAGAATCATATTCACTATTATAAATGCTATTCCTGCAAGTAAACCTTCAACAACCTCATTTTCGTTAATATTTCGAATGTAGAGTATTCCGAAAAATCCGGTTATGATAATTATGAGTATTGGAACCATAATATTGACATATGGGAGGTTATTATTAAAAATTGGATTGAAAATATTTGTTAAAAAATATGTTAAAAACCATATTAATGCTCCAAATATTATCGCTAATTTTAATTTCATATTAATTAAACCTTAAAATAACTATCAATAGTATCTTTGATTTAGAAATATTAAATACTTTTCTAAGTTAATCTAAAGTCTATTTAAAAAAAGTGTTGGGATGGTTAGGTAGATAATTATGTAATTATCCACCTAACTACTTGTTTTTTACAAGCTTTTAGAGAAATGAATTTTAAAATTTGGCTGTTTAATCTATCTCTCGGCTACATTGTAGCCAAGTAATACTTTATACATTCAAGTATATAAACTTATTTGAATTTTATTAAAATTCAAGTATACTTTACTAATAACCTATATATTCTTTGATTTACTAAAATTAAATTGACCATGTATAATGAGGAACAAGAAAATTATTATCAAAGAATGTTATCTAACTCCATTTCTTCAATGTATCCGTCAGAAGAAGCTAAAAAAAGAGCTAGAAGAAAATCCCCACTTTATTTTGATGATTTAAAAGAAAAATTATTAGTAAAATATGGTGGAAAAAAAGTAACTGATATTAAAAATTCAGAAATAATTTCCACAGATTATGGGGAGACTTTGAAGATAACAACAAAAGAAAAGATTAATTTCAATATTGTTGATAATGATTTTAAAAATCAGATGAACCATAATCTGAAATTGCTTCCAAAAATTGGCATTAAAAAAGAACAAAACCTCAAAAATCAAGGTTATGACACAATAGAATCACTTAAAAAACATGATACATACTGTAATGTAGCATCTAAATTTTTGGATAGCATCGAAGATATGTCATTCCAGGATGTGATGAATTTGCTTGACCGCAATAAGTACTCCCGTAAATGCAGAGATAATCTGATAAAATGCGTCAGTCTTACAGATTGCGAGAACTTCAAATTCATGGACATAGAAACAAAAGGTCTTTCAAATGTGCCTGTAATCCTAATAGGGGTTGCTGAAATAAAAAATGATAACATTATAACTTCACAATATTTTTTAAGAGATTATGGCGAGGAACCTGTAATTCTGGAAGCTTATCTGTCACATTTGGATGAAGATTCTGTTCATGTGACTTTCAATGGAAAAAGTTTTGATGTACCATTTATTAATAATAGATGCATATATAATAGAATTAATGCCAACCTTGATTTGGCTCATATAGATTTGATGTATTTTGCAAAAAATTTATGGAAAGATGAATTGCCAAATTGCAAACTTCAAACAATTGAAAGGGAGTTTTTTGGCATTGAACGGGAAGACGATGTTCCTGGCCAATATATTCCAGGATATTATGATACTTATTTATCCAAAAACAATATTGGTCCTATTGTGCCCATTATAGAACACAACAGGCAGGATATTGTTTCACTAGCATCTTTTTTGGAGAAAATGTATAAGGATGTAAATTAAAATGGGACTTTTTGATAGATTTAAGAAAAATGATAAAAAAGAACGCAAAGCCATTTCAAAAGATGATGTGGAAATTGAAGAAGATCAACTGTTATTGCAAAAAATAGCCACAACAAACAAGGACAGGTACGAACGGGCGGCAGCTGCAGATCAAATAACTAATCAGTATGTTGCATTGGACATGGCTAAAAATGTAAAGGATAGGGCAATCAGATTAATTGCAGCAAATAAGCTCACAGATGAAAATTTACTGTGGGATGCTGCTGAAAACTCAAAATTCTTTGACGTAAGGAGTTTTGCATACGAAAGACTGGGCGAAAACAACAAGTCAATTGCCGAAATTGTAATAAATACAAAGAAAAATCAACATGTGGATGAAATATTTGAAAAGGTCGTTGATGAGGAAACCCTTAAATGGATTGCTATTGAAGCTGACGACAAACGATATAGGAATGAAGCAGTAAGTAAAATAGAGTCCCGAGAAGTTCTGCAGGATTTGATCTTTAAGGCTAATGATAATGATATTAAAAAAGCAGCAATCAATAAAGATAAATTTGATGATGAAAATGTCCTTGAAGAAATTGCAATTTCTCAAAAAGATGAAGGTGTCAAAACTGCAGCAATTAACAAAATCACTGACGGTGAAAAATTAGCAAATATAGCTAAAAATGAAGACAATGCAAAAATCCGTTCACTTATTTTTGAAAAGATAGATAATCCCGAAATATTAAAGGACATAGTTTTAAACTCCGACAAATCTGATGTACGTCTGGATTTGGTTCCAAAATTGGATGATGAAGAATTGCTTACACAAATAGCCTTAAATGATCCTGATAAAATTGTCAGAAGCGAAGCTGTTAAGAAAATTAGTAATGAAGATGATTTGTTGAAGATTATTAAAAATGATGATGACAGGTTCGTTCGCCAAATTGCAGTAAACAATATTAAAAATCCTCAAATATTAATAAACATAGCATTAAACGACGATGACCAATTTGTAAGAAATCATGCAATTAAAAATCCAAATTTAGTTGATGAAAACGATTATTTGGAAATAGTAATCAATTCGACTCATGAAGATGTGGCCAGTGAAGCCATGAAACACATTCATGATGAAAAATCATTTATTAAAATCCTGAACGAAGCAAAATTGGAAAATATCAGAAAGGACACATTGGATAATATTGATGATTTGGAAACATTGATAAAAATTGTTTTAGCCAATAAAGATGAGGAATTTTCACTTAAGGCCTTAAATAAAATCAATGTTGAAAGCTGTCTGATAAAGATATATGAACAGGGGATTTCTGAAAACATCTCAGTCAGAGCAGTTTCCAAAGTCAGAAACCAGAAATTTTTAACAAAAATAGTTAAAAAGGAGCCTCAATGGAGAGTTCGTGAAGCCGCTGTAAAACATATTGTAAGTAAAAAGGTTTTAAAAGAAGTTTCAATCAATGATGAAAACGAATATGTAAGAAATGTGGCAAAAAAGAGGATGAATCTATAAGTAGAATTCAACTTCTTTTCTTTCGCTGTTTGCATTTTCAAATTCAGGTTTTTTAGCTTCAAATGCATCTCCTGAAAATGAACGTGCATTTTCACCACAAATGCTGATGCATGCAGTACATCTGCTGCAAAGATCTAAATTTGTTGAAATAGGATCATCATCTGGAATTGCCTTTTCAGGACAAATTGAAACGCAATCATAACAGAATGCACAGATTGTTTCATCGCAGCTGATTTCAAACGGCAGCTGTTTGTAATCGACATAAGGCCTGTTTCCTGGAATTTCACTTTCAAGACTTTTTCCGCTTTTTATTTTTTCAATGCATTTTTTTGAAAATTCATCGATTTTTTCAATGTCGGCACTGTCAGGTCTTCCCAATGCAACTCCATCAAAAATGGAATGGTGGCTGATGGTTGTTGCAGCTGCAATCACATCAAAATTATTTTCTTTTAACAAATCAATTAATTCAAGTAATGCATCAGTAACATGAGCGTTTCCGTAGTTTGCTATAGCAATTGCTTTAGTGTTATTCCCTTTTAATTTTTCTAATCTTTCACGACCGCTTTTTGGGATTCTGCCTGCAAAAACGGGCATTCCTACAATAGCAATGGTATCTTGCGGAAATTCTTTTTCGCCATTGAAATTCAACAAGTCATAAGTTTCACTACCATCATCAAAATTACTTGCAATCTGTTCGACTACTTTTTTAGTTGTATTGGATGGACTAAAATAAACTTTAACAATTTTTGACATACTCTCACCTGACATTAATTATATTTTTCATACAACTTAATGATTTTTAAATCAATAGAAACTATTTAATAATATTAAATTTAAAAAATAATTTGGTGATACGATGGAATTAATGAGAGAGCTTTCTTTAGCACCTGGTGTATCAGGTTCTGAAGAGGAAATAGCTAATATAATTACACGTGAATTAAAAGATGTTGCTGATAAAATCGAAACTGACAGTATGGGAAACTTAATTGCCACTAAAAAAGGTGAAAAAAAGGCTCCTAGTATTATGTTAGCAGCACACATGGACGAAATTGGTCTAATGGTAAGATATATTGATGATAACGGATTTATTAAATTTTCAAATATTGGTGGAATAAACGATCAAATGCTAATGAACCAAACCGTAACAGTTCATTCATCAGTTGGCGAACCGATTGTCGGAGTAATTGGATCCAAACCACCTCACGTTACCAAACCTGAAGAAAGAAACAAAGTTGTTAAATCTGACGACATGTTTATTGATATTGGTGCTAAAGATAAGGAAGATGCAGAAAAAATGGTCAGAATAGGAGATAAAATGACCTTCAACGCATTATTCGAAGAGTATCCAAACAACTTAATCATGGGTAAGGCATTAGATAACCGTGTAGGATGTTATGTAATGATGGAAGTTTTAAAAAGGGTTGAAACCAGAGCTACTGTTTATGGTGTTGGAACCGTACAGGAAGAAGTAGGTCTTAAAGGAGCTAAAACTTCTGCATTTAGATTAAACCCTGATTTGGCTATTGCACTTGATGTTACATTATCAGGTGACCACCCTGGAATCAAACCTGAAGAGGCACCTGTAGTGATGGGTAAAGGTCCGGCTATTATTTTAGCAGATGCAAGCGGAAGGGGAATTTTAACCCAACAATCAATTAAGGGCATGTTAATCGAAGCTGGGGATGATAATGATATTCCATATCAACTTGAAGTGAGTGATGGTGGAACTACTGATGGAACTGCAATTCACTTAACTCGTGAAGGAATTCCTACTGGTGTTTTATCTGTTCCTACTCGTTATATCCACACTCCAGTAAGTGTATGTAGTATGGATGATATTGAATCAACTATTCAATTGATTACTGAAGCTATAAATAAATTATAGCTATTTTTTTTCTTTTTTTTGATTAAATTAAACATATATTGTTTTATTTAAATCTGTCGTCTGATTTTTGTGATTTTGCTTTTTTGTGTTTGGTTTCAAACCAGCCTATCTTTAGCTCATCAATAGTGTCTTCATATAATTGGGGTACATAGGGTTTGATGTCAAGCAGTGGTGTTCCATCCAAAATGTCAACATTTTCAACATGTATCGTGTTTCCTTCAACTGCATTGACTTTAACAACACTCATTCCAATACGATTTGGCCTTTTGGGAGATCTTGTAGCGAATACTCCATGTGTATCATTATCCATAAACGGTTTTACTTCAAGCATGTAACCTTCTACTTTATGAAGCAGGTAAATCAAATGGATGTGTGAAAAATCTTCAAGGTCTTTTAGACCATCAGCATATTTGTCTTTAATTTCTATTGTTCCTTTTATTCCTTTTGCCCCAGTAGGTTGAATGGGCATTCCTTCAATTTCACTAAATTCGGTATGGATTGTACCGATTGATTCCATTTCGATATTCATAATTATTATTTTCGTTTTGATTTGTAATATAATTTTCTGGTTGAATTTTATTAATTTTATGAATTTCGATAAAATAACTTTTAACAAATTATATGATTTCTATTTTTAATAAATTTACTTATAAATTTTTATTTTTATTTTTTATTCTTTAATAATTCTAATTATAATAAATTAAACTTTTTAATTTGTTTTATAAATGAGTTAATATAATTTTATATCGATATGAAGTATTTTCGGTAATCGATTTTAAATGTCTTATTTCATAGAAAAAACGAAACATTTATATACAATTCGATACAACTTAGTATTGTCAAAAACATATTGATGTGAAATTATGAAATTAAGTGCTAGAAATCAATTAAATGGAAAAATTACTAATGTTGAAAAAGGAGCTGTTATGTCTAATGTTAAAATTGAAATCAGTGAACCTGGTGTTATTACTGCTGTGATTACTAAAGAGTCTGCTGAGAAATTAGGTTTATCTGAAGGTGATGATGTAACTGCAATCATCAAATCTACTGAAGTTATTATAGGAAAATAAAATTATTATATTTGGATGTGAATAGTTATGCAATTAAGTGCTAGAAATCAATTAGAAGGAAAAATTACTAATGTTGAAAAAGGAGCTGTTATGGCTAATATTAAAATTGAAATTGCTGATCCTAATGTTATTACTGCTGTGATTACTAAAGAGTCTGCTGAAAAATTAGGTTTATCTGAAGGTGATGATGTAACTGCAATCATCAAATCTACTGAAGTTATTATAGGAAAATAAGTTTAGGAATTAGGATTAAATTCCTAATAATCCTAATAATATAGAAATAATAAATATAATTATTGCGGCTTTAAACAATGTTTTAAAGCCTTTTACCACTGCATAAATTATTAGAAATAGTATTAATATTCTAATAATATTCATTACCATTTTTAACCTCCTGCGAGGATTGTTTTAGTTCCTTCTTCGGAAATTTCCTCTTTTTTAAATTCAACTTCATATTTTACGGTTTCAATAACTTCTTTTAATGCATCAAGGGTTTCTCCCCTGTGTGCACCTAAAACCGCAACAAGGAATAACATGTCTCCAGTATAGAATTCACCAATGTAGTGAACGACTGAAATTTCGTGAACATTATATTTAATTTTAGCATTATCTACAATCTTTTCAATTTCTGATTTTGTTTTTTCTTTATCAGGTGTTGTTAGAATAAGCTTTTTTAAGTTCATGTTCTCTTCTTTTCCACGTACAATTCCTTCAAATGTGAAAATTGCACCGGAATAATCTATTTTGCTACTTTTTTTCAATTCGTCTATTAAATCTGCTGTTGTTACTTTGTCTTCTTTTGCTTCGATTACACGTACAACCATTTTATCTCTCCATTAGTTAATAGGATTTTATAATATAAATAACTATTGTTATATCTCACTGATTTCCTTTTCAGATAAGTTTTTCAACCTTTCAATGCCGTTTATTTCTGAAAGTACATCGGCAGTTGCTTTTGGAACTAACTCTTGCCAATTTTCATCTTTTAAAATTCTGCGCCTAACCTCAGTTCCTGAAAGGTGTAATCTGTCATAGAGTGGGGGTTGTCTGACTTCAAATCCTTCTTCAGCAAACAATTGTTTTACCAAAGGATTTCCAGAATAAACAATTGAAAATGGTGGAGTCATCATTTTAACATGGGATGGCCAGATTGCATTGAAATTGATATCTTCCATAGGTATGATATAATATCTTTTCGGATCAATATTCATTTCGGCCAGTGCCTGACTCATCATGACAATTCTTTCACCTGCAGTAAAGGGATCTTTAAGTTCATGGCTTAATTGAGCGCTTCCGATTCCAATAATGATTTCATCCACTTCTTCCAGAATCTTGTCAATAACTTGAAGATGTCCGTTATGGACAGGTTGCATTCTTCCAATTAAAATTCCTCGAATATTATCCATGATATCCTCCGTTAAGGCTCCATTGAATCTAAACAGTTTATGAAATTTGTTGCTGTTTGCTGTTTTTGTGTTAGTGAATCTGTAATTGATGTTTCCATTAATGCTGTTGGAATGCCTTTTTTGGCAATTGGTTTTGTTACCTTTTCAGGGCTTGTTCCTTCACTAAATTCATAATCCACCAAATTGACGTCTTTTGATAATTTTGAAATATAAGAATTCATCTTATCAGTCTTATTGGATAATGAGAATATGAAATTAGAATACTCGTAATCAGGATTGATTTCATGAACGTCAACAACTAGGAAAGGATTGTCTTTTGCAATATTGTTTACAACAAATTTATTTGCTAGAAGTTCTCCTGCAGGACGTGTATCATCACGTGAAGTCAAATTACCATTAACTTTTACATAATAGATTACGAATTTTTTTGTAAGATTTTTATCCTCACTATGTGTTATATTGTGAATGGTTTTATTGATTGCTTCATGGATTTCATGTTCTCTTGAATGAACTCCTAGAATAATTCCTACAGTATCATTGGACGATGCATTGCCTGCAACAATCTTATATACCGTTCCATTTACATTATGTCCAACTTCAGTAACATTATAATAGTTTACATTTGTTTCCTCATGGGAAGTAAAGACAATAGCAAGATTAAATATAACAATAGTGATTAGAACTATCAATAATAGTTCATATTGAAGTTTCTTGTTCATATTTTAACCTAAGAATATTTTTACATTACTTTTTATTCTTTTTAATAAAAATACTTTTTTAGTAAACCAAACTTTATAAAACAGTATTTACTAAATAATAATATAAATTATGGAGTTTACATAATGGAAAAGAAAAATATTATTTTAATTGCAGTAGTTATTATAGCAATAGTTGCAGTTGCGGCAGCTATATTTTCTACTAATTTTACTGGTGGATCTGGAAAAAGCATAATTGGGGAATCTACTCAATTTAAAAATTCATTCATGGAAGGTTCTTTTTCAGGAGACGTTAAATTAGCAAATAACTCTTCAAAATACATGCAGTCATATGAAGATAAAAAACACAATATCACATACAATATCTCAACTGTTGATAATTCAACTGCTTTGATGGATATTTATTATCTTCAGGGAGTTATGAATCCTGAACACCGTTCATACAATGGAAATGATTGGAATATTTACTTCTCCCAAGCTATTGAAGGAAATAACTCAAACAACACATTATCAATCGTAATCTGTCAATGTCAAAAAGATAAACAGGGTTATCTGGTCTATATGATTGTCGGATCTAAAACAGATGTAAATACATCTTCACTAAATGTTTACGGAGATGTTTACAAAGGATATGTCGAACCGTTACTCAAATCTTTAACCTTGAAAGAAAGCAAAAACGTTCCGACTATTAACGAAGAATTCGGCCTATCATCTAGTGAGTTCGCTCAACAGATGGAACTTGTAAAACAGTATAAGGCTGGAAATACTTCCGCATTGAACCAACAATCTTAAGAGGCGTCAGGTTAAATGAAAATTACAGTTTTTCATGCAGATGAATGCGACAGAAAAAAATGCACATCCATCAAAATGGAGAAAATGGGTAAATGCAGGTTGGTTTATAACATAAATAAAATACCTTCCGGAGCCATCGTATTGAATCCATATGCTGAAAAAGCTGTATCCTATGAAGACTATAGATATGTTCAAAGAAGAGGAATTGTGGGGCTTGACTGTTCATGGAACGAAGTTTCAAGCTCTAAAAAATTCTTTTCTCTTTCAAAATATCATCGGTCATTACCTTTTTTGATAGCAACCAATCCTGTTAATTATGGGAAACCATGCATTTTATCAACTGTTGAAGCTATTTCAGCTACACTGTACATTACTCGCTTTAAGGATGAAGCTCGTGAATTGATGGATGGTTTTAAATGGGGTCATACATTTTTGGAACTCAATCATGATTTGCTTGAAGCATATAGTGAAGTTGACAGCAGTGCTGAAGTTGTAAAAATTCAAAATGAATTCCTTTCGGAATCCTGATAAATATCACCTATTTTTTTCATACTTTTTTATATTTTTTATACAAAATGAGTCATTCCTCAAGAATCAAACAAAATACTTATTTTTTTTAAAAAATAATTAATTTTGAGCCTCTTTTAAATAAAAAACTTAAAATATTTATATGTCATGATATAATAGTATTACTTAATAAATCTAAATTATAGTGATTAAATGAATTATGTTGTTCTTGCAGTTCTTTTTATTCTATCTGGTTTTTTCATGAAATATTCCGATGACTTATATGATGAGAAACATGATTTGGTTTTTTCAACATTTTTCGGCATTTTATGTGCTATTGCATCTGTTGCAGCTACAGTATACAATACTGGGGCAGCATATATTTTTATTTCTATCCTAATAGGCAATCTCATAGCTTTAAAAGTAGATGGAATCCATCATATTATTACTTTGATTGTTTTTTTAGCAGTGCTGTTGGTTGTAGGAATTCCTGATTTGAGTTTAGTTATTTTGCTGATATGTATTTTAACCATTTTGGCTGATGAAGTATGTCATGAAATAATTCCAAAAAGGACTGAAAACAGGTTTTTAAATTTATTTTTTGAATACCGTTTTTTGATGAAGATTGTAGTATTATTGCTTGCTGTTTGTGGCGTATTTGATATTTGGGTCTTTGTTTGCTTTATTTTATTTGATTTGTCCTACGCTGGAGCAGGTATTGTTTTTGAAAAATTCAATTAAAAAAGTCTGTAAAATTTGGTGTAGATGTTGTAAAGATGTTATGAAGCATAACTATTGTTTCACATCAATGATTTTTTTAAAAAAAGGTTAATGAGAGATAAACTCTCATTTTTTAATTTTTTTATCCTTTAACCTGAACGTCAGGACAAAAACAATAGCCATCAGGGCAGCCGTTACCAGCATTACGAATGCCATTGAATCTTGAATAACAGTATCTGCAATATTAATGACAGTACTGTTCTCTGATTTAATTTCATCTACATTTCCTACTTTTTTGAAGTAATCAAAGATGTCTTGATGTACTTGTTCATTTCCTGAATATTCCGGTGCGTAGGTATCGACTCCATTAGCAATGCCTCCCATTACTCCGAGAATTAGAATTACTCCGATAATTGCCGTACCCATTGATTCACCTAATGTCTGACCGGTTGTAGTAATGCCTGATGCGTTATTTTGATTTTCATCCGGAATATTGATTAATGCAATATCAGTACTTAAAGCCATTATGAAACCAATTCCAGATCCCAATATGAACATTCCAGGCATTAAATTCAGCATTGTTGTATTTATTTTAAATTGATAACTTAAAATCACACATCCGATGATTGCTATTATGCTTCCAATTGCCATAAGTGACTTGTGATTCAATTTTTCAGTTAAACTTGGAGCTATCGCTGCAAAAATAAGCAAACCTACAGTCAAAGGAAGTGTGGTCAAACCGGTATTGAATGCATTTAAATTTAATACAGTTTGCATAAACAGGGAAACTACAAATAATCCTCCTCCCATTACAATATAACTCAATAATATAATGATTGAGCCAACGCGTAAATTTTTGTCTTTAAATAGGTCCATATCAAGTAATGGTACTTCACCTTTTCTTTTTCTTTTGATTTCAAACAATGCAAATACTGCTAAGGCAATTACGCCTAAAATAATTACAACTATGCTGGTGGTGGCATCCTCACTCAACATCAAAATACCAAGAACAAATAAAATAAGGCCTATAAATGAAATTATGGCGCCGGTAATATCCAAATCTCTTTTGGATTCTGTAGGTTCGAAATCAGGTATTTTATTTCGCATTGCTAAAATAATGATAACGATTAGTAGTTCACTTGCAAACCCATATCTCCAACTGAGAAATGTTGTCATTATTCCTCCGAAAAGTGGGCCGACAGCGGCTGAAAGTGCGGCCATTACACTCTCAATTGCCAAAGCAAATGTGCGTCTTTCTCCGGAATATGTTCCACTTATTATGGAAACGGTTGCAGGTGTCATTAATGCCCCTGCAAGACCTTCTATCACTGCCCATCCGATAAATAACATTGTATCACTTTGACTTATTGCTGCAATGAATGTACCGATACCATAAAGTACAGCACCGATTAAAAACAGTCTCTTTTTACCAACTATATCTTGAAGTTTGGTACTTAACAGCATGAATGCTGCAGTTATGAGGGTATAAAATGCCATGGTCATTTGGATGGTACTCACATTAGTATTCAAATCAGCAACAACCTGGGAAATACTAACGTTCATGAATGTAGAATCCAATGTTATAATAAATGAAGCACAGGCCACTAATATCAATGGAATCCAAGAGTGCTCCCTAATAGTTTCATTCATTTATTAATCCTCCAATATATTGTCTGTAATATAATTATATGTATAGAGATACCTTCAATCAATTTATATCTCATTGTGTGTTATTTTTCTTTTTGTTGTTTTATATAATTTTCATAAAAAAAATTAGATGAAGATATCCTTAAAAAAGCAAGAATTTTCGAAAAAATCAATCAATTGCTAATTATATGCAAATACAAATCCTTAAGGTAATGGAGAAAGTTACCATAAACAATCCTTTAAATCATTAAATTGCTGAATTAAAAGTTTTGAAATGGCAATTGAAAGAGAATATAAAAACATTTATCCAATTATTGAATTTTTACAGGTGATTATATTAAATCACGTATTTGATAAAAAAATAGATGATTGTAGATTGAATCTACAATATTAAAACTTGTTTTTCATTTCAGCCAGATGGTCTTTGTTTTTCATTTCATGTCTTTTTTCGGCTAATATTTCCATTCCTGCAAATACCAAACCGGTTAAAACAAATGTCAAATGAAGCGCTATTCTCCAGAATTCAACATTTGGATCGACTGTTGTTGTTGCATTTAAAAAGTCCTGAAGCAATTCAATTAGGGATATTGCCACTACGGAACCGATAATCTTAAGTTTAAGACCTGAAAAATCCAAACGTCCCATCCATGAAGGGCGGTCTCTGTGCTTTTCTGCAACATCTATCTTTGATATGAAATTTTCATAGCCTGAAAATGCTACAATGACCACTAAATTTGCGACCAGAGTCAAGTCCAGCAATTCTAAAACATGAACAATCCATTCGTCATCAGTCAATGTGTTCATTATCTGGATAAAGTGGATTACGTCCCCTATGAATTTCCATAATATTAAAAACAGTACTAAAATTAATATTATATACATTGGGGATAAAATCCATCTGCTTGCAAACAGCAGTTTTTCAGCTTTGTCTTCTAGCCAGTGTCTGTTGTCTTTCAGTGAAATAGTTTCCTCCTCCTATAGGTATTTTATATTCAGGCTCTCATTACCTGATTTTACATAATCTTTAAGTTCCTTTTCAATTTCCAGAATATTGTTGTTGTATATCAAGTTGTTTGAAAGATTTTCAAATTTTAGATTTTCAACTTTAACAACTGCATTTTCATTATATATGATAAATGAATCTTCATGCTCTCTTTTGATTATGAATTGTGATGATTTGATATGTGATTTGCCGTTTTCAAGGAATATCAAATTGTTGTTAAAGCTGTCTCTTGTAAATCTGGATTTTTCAATTATCAATTCGCTGCTTTCATTATCATTTTGAAATATTATGTTGGAATACTTGTTTGAAATGTTATTAATGGATTTGCAATTTTTCATCCAAACAATTGAGGCATTGAATAGAACGCTTCCCTGTTTAAACGCTTTGTTTTCTTTAAACCTGCATTCATCAAGTGAAACATTTCCCTCATTATTGAGGACTCCTCCATTTTTAGCGACGTTTGATTTAAAACAACAATTGTTCAAATCTAAAATCTTTTTGTTGTCGATTGCACCGCCATTTCCAATGGCTGAATTGTATAAAAAATTGCAGTCAGTCAGTTTCAAATTTCCACAATTGCCTATTGCACCTCCATTATCGGAATTTGCAATGTTCTTGTTGAAATTGCACTTTTTCGCCTCAAGGGTGCCTTCGTTTTTGAGGGCTCCTCCGTAAGATGAAATGTTGCAATCGAAATCGCAGTTGAATAAGCTCAGAGATTTTCCTTTGTTGATTATCGCTCCGCCTTCTTTGGATGTGCCATTCCTGAAGTTGATGTTTGATAAAGAAACATTGTCCGCAGTGATTTTGAAGATATTTGACATTCCCATGGCATCAATCCTGTGGCCGGCCCCATCAATCCTTAAATTGTCGATGTCAATAACAATCTCATTTTTTCCTTTAAATTCAATATCGCAATCAAGTTTGATTTCACTTTTTCCGCTTTGAATCAAATCATTCAGGTATTTTGGTGATTTTGCATCATTTGAATTGATGTGTATGAATCCACCGTGGGTTATCCCATTAATGAAATCCTTTTGAAAGCTTTTGATGTTAATGATTCCAACATTATAAACTTCAATGTCCTGTGCTTTGCGGCCCATTTTAAAGTTGCAGGTTTCCAAAGTCAAATCCGATGCATTGAATATTGACGGTCCCTTTGACGAATTGTTGTTTGAAAAATTGGAAAACATCACGGTCATGGTCTTTTTGTTGTATATTGCACCTCCAAAGCGAGCAGTATTGCTTCTAAAATCACAGCTATCAATAATTACAGAGCCGTTTTCATTGTAAATAGCTCCACCATTGTCTCGGGCGGAATGGTTGTTGATGAAATTGCATTCAATAATTCTCAATTTCCCATTCCTGTTGTAGATGGCGCCTCCGGCCTGATCTGGATGTGCATTTTTAAAGGTAATGTTTTTTAGGGTAATGTTGTCTCCAGTGATATTGAAGATTTGTTCCCTGTTTGAGGTGATTGCATAGTTTTTCCCGTCAATTGTGATGTTGTCTGTGTTGATATTGACGGTTTTGGTTAAATCAATGTCCTTTTTTAAAGTGATTTCCTTTAAACCTTTATTGATTAAGGACTCAATGTCATTTTCATCAATTTCTGGGGAAGAAATAACCTTTGTAATTCTGTCTTTAAAACCCATGGCTACACCTTGTTTAATAATATATTATTTATTAAATATAAATGGTTTTTTAACGGTTCTTAATGAAAGCTTTTGCTTTATATGACTTATATTAAATATTCAATAAAAATAGTTCTATATTATAAAACATGTTTTAATTGGTGAAGTCATGGCGCATGATGTTTTTATTAGTTATTCAACAAAAAATACAGAATATGCAGATGCGGTCTGTAAAAAACTAGAAGATAATGGTATTGAATGTTGGATTGCACCGAGGAATATTAAAACTGGTACCAATTATGCCAAAGAGATTATGGACGGTTTGAAATTATCCAAACTGGTTGTTTTGATTTTTTCTAAAGACGCGCAGGAATCTGAATATGTCAACAATGAAATCGATACTGCTTTTTCGAAAAACGGTCAACCTATTGTTGCATTGAAAGTTGATGATTCATTTCCTGAAAAACAAATGGAATTCTTTTTGAAAAATTCCCAATGGTTGGATGCATCTCCTACTGCACTTAAAAAAGAAAACAAAACACTTGACAGTTGTTATGACCAATTAGTTGGTGATGTTCAACGCATATTGGATGGAAAAACTCCAGTTTCAGATTCTGGCGGTGTTGGAAACATTGTTATACCTGGCAAGGAAAAAGGATTTTTTGATAAATATAAATGGCCTATTGTAATTGCGGTTATTCTTTTGATTGCTGTTGGAGGGTTTTTGGCTTATAGTAATATGAACGGTCAATCAGGCAACGGGTCAAATGAAACTGGAATGTCTATAGGGTATATTGGTTTGGAAAAATATGGTGATGCCTACACTTATTTTGTATTTGGAGATATTGCTGAAGGATTCAGCAACTCATCTAGTGATGTGATTCATATTGATTATTATGACAATTCTGGAAAAGTTGTCAAAAGCAGCAATACTAAAATTGGTGATGTTGACGGTAATATTTTAGGTTCTGTTGACGTAAACAAAAAGGATATAGTTAAAGTTTCAGCACAATTGCAGAATAAGGACAAAAAGGTATTGTATAGTGTAGAAAGTGATAATATTATAGAACAGTAGTGGGGTTTATTATGGCTGATGAGGTATATATCTGTTATGATGAACGGGACTTGGAAATGGCAAAAAAGGTTTGTGACACTTTAGAGGACAATGGATTGGATTGCTGGTTGAAAAACCGTGACACCGGCGCAAAACACATGGTTGATGAAATCATGAATGCAATCAAAAAATCCAAAGTTATGGTTTTGTTATATTCACAAAACTCCAAGGATTCCAATTTTGTTAACAATGAGGTGGATATTGCATTCGCAGAAAAAAGATCAATTTTGGTCTTTCAAATTGATGATTCAAAATTGGACGGCAGTTTAGAATTCTTCTTGAGGAATAAACCTAGGATTCAAGCTTATCCAAATCCTGAAGATAGATTTGACCGTTTGGTTCAAAACACTTCAAAACTTGTAAAAGAACAGTCAGCAATCGACAGGAACATTGGTAATGTTATTAAAAATCATAAAGTTCCAGTAATTATTGGAATTGTAGTTATTTTGCTTGTTGTAGGTGTTTTAGGATATATGATGTATAATGGAGGAAGTGGCACAACGAATGCCACTCAAATAAAAGCAGGTGATATTAAGCTCAATATCACAGATTTCCATGTGGATGATGTCAGAAAGGAAAAAACTAACTGGAACTACTCTTATTATGTGGGTGGAAAAATTTCTCCAGCACCTGGTGATCAGGATGGGTGCGTGATTGTCGTTGATTTCTATGATGAATCAGGTAAACTGGTTGAAACAACAGAAACTCCATTTAAAGATGCTCAAAAGGTTAGTTCTGGATTTTTACTAGGATCTGCAACATCTGATAAGAACAATATTAAACTTGCAGATGCCCAATTGGTTAATAAGGAGAATATTATTATTGCTCAGGATGAAGCGCAATTATGATTTTTGTTAAGGGTGATGATTATTATGGATAAAAAATATATTCTAATAATTCTTTTGATTGCAGTGATTGCCGTGGTTGGAGGTTATTTCCTATTGAATGGAAACAATATTCAAACTGTATCCGGCGAACAAACTACAATTGTTTTAAGTAAATCAGCATATATGGAAGTTCCTAAAGATTCAAATGCTACATCCAATGCTGATAAAAAGGGAATTTTCTATTATAAGGATAAAGATGATAATATAAACATTACTAGTTGTTCCAATTTGTCCGCTTCATCAAGTGTTAAGGAAATGAAGAAACTTAAGAATTCAGTTTCAACCGGAGCCAAGAAAATGGTTGAAAACGATGTGGTTGTGTATGAAAAGGATGGTATATACTCAGTATTCGCTAAAAATACTCAGTATAATGATACCTTATTGATACAATCATCTGATAAAAACGTTTTATTGGCATGTTGGAATAGTGTTAAATACCACGATCCAACCGATAAAATTAAGTTTAACGGTACTGCAGGCGATAATGGATCTGGTTCTGTAGTTAATGCTATCGAGCAAACTCAAAGTGCTGTTCAGGCTAGTGAATCTTCTTCTAGTTCTTACAGTGAGTCATCATCTTCCAGTTCCTCATCCGATTCATCTTATGATTATTCAGGTTCTGGTAGTGGAGGTTACAGTGACTTTGGTTTTGACACTGGTTCATCCAGTTCAGGTTCCAGTTCTAGTGGATCCAGCGGCGGGGGTTACAGTGACTTTGGTTTCGGATACTTTGGTTACTATAGAGATTTAGGATTTATCCTTTAATCTCTTTTTTTCTATTTTCATGTACATGGGTATTTTAACAATTTTTCTTTTTATGGTTCATCATGTTTTTTCAGTAAGTAATGGTCAATTAAACTGATGGTTTTGTGCTTTTTTTCATTTTAATTAATGACTTCTTTACAAATATTTGACTTTTCAAGTGGCACTGAATATCGTTTTTCTTAATTAAAGCATTTGCTTTACATTAGAATTTAAAATATTTATATATACTAATTGATTCCATATTTAAACATATAAAAATTAAATCAATGGGTAACTAGAAAATTGATATGATTAGGTGTTAGCATGGGTGAAAGTAATTTAAGACAATATATTGATGATTTTTTTGATGAATTAATCCTCTATGATGATTATTACAATGGCCATTACTATAAAATGCTGTTAAAAACAGGAATTGATGTTTTTCTAGATAATGAGAATTCATATACTGCCTATGAAATTTATAGGACATTTTTCATGATTTATCAGATCTCACATGAAAACAAATCTGAAAAACATTCTCCTAACGAAATAAAAATCGTTAAAGAGAAAAATATCCTTTTGGATTTGGTTAAGACAATGAAAGATTATGAAGAAAATACTGGAGATTTGATTGAAAAGCAAAGGGACCATTTTATTCACTCTGTAAATGTTTTTCTATTAGGATTGGCAATTTATTCTCAAAATAAAAGTTATAGGGATAAATTCAAACAGTATGTTCTTAATAGTCCTTATAAAAAATATTATAGGATTGACGGCGAATTTTCTCATGAGGAATTTTTATACCGTTGGGGTGTAGCAGCCCTTTTCCATGACATAGGTTATCCTGTTGAAATTATTGGAAAACAATTAAAAAAATTTATCAATGATGGAATTAAATCTATTTCAAGTAGCTACAATGCCGATACTGCAATTGATTTTAAAGATTTCAATGAATTTAACACAATCGTTAAAAAGGATCCTAATTTTGCAGACAAATACACTTCCGTTTATCCTGAAGCAAAATTTTTAAACTTATTTAAACCTACTGACATCATGGCCCATAAGATTTCTACTGATTTTAAGGGAATTGATGTTAATCAGGTAATCAAACACCTTGACTCCTTTGTTGACATCATGGGGGACAGCGGTTTTATCGACCACGGGTTCTTTTCATCAATTTTGGTTTTAAATTCCTACGGGTATCTGATTCAAAAATATGCTAAAAACAATGATTTCTTCTTTTATCCGATAGTTGACAGTGCTACAGCTATTCTGTTGCACAACTATTATAGAAATGTTTTGCAAAAAAAGCCTTTTGATTTAAAAACTTTGCATCCGTCTCAATCTCCATTGGCGTTCCTGCTGATTTTATGTGATGAGCTTCAGGAATGGAACAGACAGCCTTTTGGTGTTAAAGACAAGCAAAGAAGCCATGTAAATGAATTGGTTATAAATATTGATGACAGGGGAATGGATGTGGAATATATTGTTAGGGAAGGTGCAATGGGACTCGGCTTTTCTGAAGATAAAGAGGAATTCCTTAAAACAGTCTTATCATTAAGAAGCATTTTCAAATTTGGTTTGAGAATAATCACCGATGTTTCACAGGATAACATTATTAGGGAAAATGTTCACTCAGAAGCTCAAGCGCCGGATATCCTGCTTAGAAATGTTGAAACCATTGCTATTCAAATTCACAATCAGTATGTGGAAACCACCAAACAGCAATATGAAGAAAAGCTTGCACTGGGTGAAGAAATTGATGATGAATTCATGGAAAAATACAATAACCTGACTACATTTGATGAGTTAACTCCACAGCTTAAAATAGCAAACATTAGACAGGCAAGGTCAATCCCAAATAAATTGGATATCATCGGCTGTGAAATTGCATCTAATGATGATGAAAGAGATGCAATTTTAAGATTCTCTAAAGATGAAATTTTGGATTTGGCTATTCTGGAGCATCAGGAATGGTGTGATGAAAAAATAGGTACTGGTTGGACTTTGGGTGAAAAAGATGTTGAGAATCTCGTTACTCCTTATCTTGTTCCATGGGATGAGTTGACAGAGGATATTCAACAGTATGATATTGACCCTATTAAGAACATTATTCCGCTTATGGATTCTTTAGGGTTGAAGGTTGTAAGAACTAAAGAGAGGCTTTTAACATTTGAAATGCATAATTTTTACTCAGAATATAACAAGAGTGCCGGTCATTTCGATGATTTGCCAAGCTATATTAAATATTCCAACTATAAACAGACTGATTTCCTTTTAAGAATCTTGTCTGAGTTGGGTTATGATGTAATTGATATTGAAGATGCTGGTGAGACAGTAATGTCATTTGATGAGGATTCAATTGAATATTTAGCTAAAAGGGAACATAATGAGTGGTATAAACTTAAAGTTAACTTGGGATGGACATATGATGCAGTCAAAGATGATGTGGCAAAAACCAACCCTAATTTAGTGGAATGGGATCAGCTTGACCATGAAACCAAGGAGCTGAACAGACGCACATTCAGAAACCTCCCTCAATTATGTGGAAATGTTGGCTTGAAAATTGTTAAAAATTAGTGTCGGTGGAAATTATGGATAATGGGGGAAGTTCTACTAATATCGGCAAGTATGTTGATAAGTTCTTTGACATGCTGGTTTTATACGATGATAATCTGGTATTTAAGGACGGTACAAAAAGCAATCATGACTATAAAGGCCTTCTAAAAGCAGCAATTGATGTATTTTTAAACCATCAATCCAACTATACTGCTTATGAGGTCTATCAAACTTTTTTCATGATGTATCAAATCACTCCTGAAGACAAAAGTGAAATCGATGAAAAAAGCCCTGACGTTTTGATTAGTGAACCCAATTATCTTCTTGATTTGGTAGACATAATGAGAAAGTATGAGGAAAATACTGGTGAATTGATAAACTGGCAAAGGGACCATTTCATCCACTCAGTCAATGTTTTCATATTGGGTTTAGCAGTATATGCTCAAAATCAATCTTACAGAGCCATATTTCAAAATTATATTCTTAAAAATAAGCATTATAAAAAATATTATCGGATTGATGGCAATTTTTCTCATGAGGAATTCCTATATCGATGGGGTGTAGCAGCGCTGTTTCATGATATAGGCTATCCATTTGAAATAATAGGAAAACAGCTGGATAAGTTAATCGAAGATGGGATAAAAAACATTTCCCATAGCTATGACAATGTCAAGATGGGTCTTGATTTTAGGGATTTCGATGAATTTAATGTAATTGCCAAGCTGGATCCGTTTGATTATGCAGACCAATACCGTGAAAGATATTCAGATTCTAAAGTTCTAGACTTATTTAAGCCTACAGATATTATGGCTCATAAGCTCAAATTGGACTTTGGATTTGACAATGAAGTATATAAAAAGTTAATCAAACATCTCAACGGTTTTCCCAGATTCATGACTGAAAGGGATTTTGTTGACCATGGATTTTTCTCAGCTATCTTGGTTTTGAATTCCTATGGAAAACTGATACAGAAATATGCAAAAAAGGATAAGGATTTCTTTTTCTATCCTATTGTAGATAGTGCTACTGCAATCCTGCTTCATAATTATTACAGTAATGCCCTACAAAAGCCACCCTTTAATTTTGGCAAGCTAAGGCCTAAACAGTCTCCAATTTCTTATTTGTTAATTTTATGCGATGAGCTTCAGGAATGGAACAGACAGCCATATGGCGTTTTGGATGTAAAGGAAAACCATGTAAACGATTTGGATGTTGTCATTGATGATGAATACATGAAGGTTATCTATATTTTAAATAATGGGCCTATGGGTTTTGGATTTTCCAAAAAGAAGGATGATGTGATTGATAATGTCTTGGAGATTCAGGATATTTTCCTTGGTAAATTATCCATCAGAACAAAAATTGAATTGGATAATGTTATAAGGGACATTTCCATTGCTGAAATTCAAACTCCCAATATTTTACTAAGAAATGTTGAAAAATTGGCCAGGCAAATCAATGATGAGTACAATGAGGAATTGAAAGCCAAACTGGATGAAGCCATTAAAAAAGGTGATGAAAAGGAAATTGAAGAATATAAAGAAAAATGTTCATATTTATGTGATTTTGAAGATTTAAGTGCCGATTATAAAATTTCCAATATTCGTCAGGCAAAATCAATTCCAAAGAAATTGAGCATGATAGGATGCGAAATTGCACACATTGATGATGAAAGGGACGAAATCACCAAATTTGATGAAAAGGAGATTGAGGATTTGGCGATATTTGAGCATGTTGACTGGTGCAGGGAAAGAAAAGGTACCGGATGGTCTTATGGTGATGTAAAAAATCCTGAAGAGCGCAGAACACCTTATCTTGTCTCATGGGAAAAGCTTCCTGATGATATAAAGGATATGGATCGAAAAGCAACTGAAAATATTCCAAATCTTTTAAATTCAATTGGTCTGAAAGTCGTTAGAAATAAAATCAGATTGCTTACCTTTAAAATGCATCAGTTTTATGAAACAGGCAGTTTGGATGATAAGTCAGATGGTGAAAAAAGATTTAAGGAATTGCCGAAGCATGTTCAGTATTCCAATTATAAGCAAGCCGATTATCTGGTTAAAATTTTAAAGGAAAAAGGATTTGAATTGGTTTCTCTAAATGATTCAAGGGATAAAATTCATAGATTTGATGAAGAGGATATTGAATATTTCGCCAAAAGGGAACATGAAGGGTGGTTAAAACTTAAACTTAATTTAGGTTATGCACATCTTCCGATTGACGAATCAGATATTCAAAAAATAGAAGAAGGTATTCGAGAGTCCCATAATCCAAATCTTGTTTCCTGGAAAGACCTTGATATAAATGTTAAAAAGGCAAATAAGGATACTTTCATCAATCTTCCGAAATTATGTGAAGACCCGAATGTAGCTTTAAAAATTGTCAGAAGGCAGTAATTAGTTGGGAAATAATAATTATTTTTCATTATGAAAAATTTTTGTTCTTTTGATGCTTTATTACTAAACCTTTAAATACTATTAAGTTAATATAATTTATTAATAGTTATGAAAACGGACATATTGTTTTTTATTTCATAGCATTTTTATTATTATTGAATTTTCATGATTATAGGAGGAGTTATTAATGGCAAGATTTGAAGAAGCAGAAAATAGAATGTTTAATGTAAAAATCTGCTTAAAATGTAATGCTCGTAACCCTGCTGCTGCAACTACTTGCAGAAAATGTGGTTACAAAGGTTTAAGATTCAAAGCTAAAGAACCGAGAGGATAGATTCATTCTCTTTTACTTTTTTTTTATTATTTTTTTAAAACAATTAATTTAATATATTATTTTTTATAAAACTTATTTTAGGTATTCTTATGAAAGACGTTGAAAATTACATTAGAGATATATTAAAAACAAGGAAAATACATTTCACTTTAATTGATCCTGATGAACAGACACCGGAGGAAGCTTTAGAAATTGCTACAGCTGCAATAGAAGGTGGTACTGATGGAATTATGATTGGAGGGTCTACTGTTAATGGTGATGACGTCGACAATACCTGTAAGATATTGTCTGAAAACATTGCAGTTCCAATTATTATTTTCCCGGGCAATACCAGTAGTGTAAGTAAATACGCAGATGCAATATTCTATATGAGTTATGTAAACTCAACCAATCCTTACTGGATTAATGGTGCTCAGGCATTAGCAGCACCTGCCGTTAAAGCATCAGGAATGGAAATATTGTCCATGGCATATATGGTCGCAGAACCTGGTGGAACCGTTGGATGGGTCGGGGATGCAAAATTGGTACCTAGAAATAAGCCAAAAATACCTGCAGTCTATGCAATGTCTGCAGAGATGTTTGGAATGAAATTCTTTTATATTGAAGCTGGATCAGGTGCATCAGAACCAATTCCTCCTGAAATGGTTGCATACACTAAAAAAGCCACTGAAAACATGATTGTGGTTGTTGGTGGTGGAATTCGTGATGCCAAAGCAGCATATACTGCAGCTAAAGCTGGCGGAGACATCATTGTAACAGGTACTGTTGTAGAAGATACAGATAATGTTTTAGCTAAAATTCAAGAATTAACTGGGGCTATCAAAAAAGCTTCAATGGAGTAGTTTTCAGCTGCTCTTACCATACTTTTTTATTTATTTATTAACATAAGATATATTATGTTAAATTCACTATATGAAAAAGCCATCGCTAAAAGAGGATTTATACAAGATATTGAGTCAGACAATAATTTGGATGCTCAACTTGAAGTAAACTGGTTTTCAAGAGAATTCAGTGAGAGTTCTGATGATTTTTCCATCGCTGCGGGAGATGGGAGCTTCAACAAAAAGAAGTTTTTAAAAAGCAACTTCTGTGCTGTAGGTGCCGAATCCATAATTTACGATGGTGAAATAAAAAAAATCGATGATGCTGATATTTTGGAAGTAAATCATATCTCTTTTTTGGATGAGCTTTTAAGCAGTTATATGTCAATATTGGAACTTAAATGTGCGTCTAGGGCTATCAAGGAATATGATGTAGATTATTACTTATTCGATGGATCCATTTTAGGAGATTTGGAAAATGCATATCCAAGAGGTGCTGAACTTCCATCCAAAATCAGAGATAACTTGGATGAAACCATTTTGAATGAATTTAAGAGAAGATTGGAAATAACACCATTTGGATTCGTATTTCCTCAAATTAAAGAAAGAATATTGGCTGATGTAAGTGTAAATGAGGAATTTGAGCAAAAGGAAGATTTTGACCTTCATTTGTCTTCAATCGAGAAAATAATATTGTTAAAAGAAATTTTGGAAAACAAGAAAAAAATCATTTCAATATCCAAAACATCTTCAGACAATGATTTGTTTGGATGGAACATTCCGGACATTTCAATTTTAGATAATTTGACAGATAAAAAGCAGGGAATATCAAGAATTGAGTATAGGCGAGTCTATAAGAATGCATCTTTCCAGTATTTCAATGATTTTTTCAAACAATTGAAATTTACGGTATTTTATGTAAGGCTTCAGGACAATAAAAATGTATTGAAAGTTGAATTGCCTTACAAAGCATCGATAAGTGAAGTTGTAGATGTTGTAGAGAAGATAAATGTATTGTCAGTTCAAGGTTATCCTTATTTGCTGAGTAAGGCACATAATGATGTAGTCATTACTGACAGGAATATTAAAGAATTATTAAAACTTGCTAAAATTTATGAAACAACAAACAGGGAAATGTTATAGGTGGTTTAGATGGTAGTTGGAATTTGTGTTGGCGAAACATCACTTTCAGAAGTTACTTTCATTTCAGATAAGATGCCGAAAGTTGGAGAATATGTGACTATTGAATACGATGGAAAAAAAGTATTGGGAATGATTGAAAATCTAATTAGAGGTAATGATGCTTTAAATGTTGATATCAACGATTTCAAAGCCATTCGAAAGATTTCACAAATAGGTGCTGAGGATAACTATATTCGAGGTAAAGTAAAGATTCTTGGAGATGTCAATGATAATCTGAAATTGCCGAGAACCCCTGTGCTTCCTGGAACTGAAATAAAGCTGGCTGACAGGGATACTTTAAATGAAATATTCAAGGTTAACAATCCCATTAAATTAGGATGTCTTGTAAATCAGAGTGATGTGGACGTTAATGTTGAAGCAAACCCAATTTTGTCAAGACACCTTGCAATTTTAGCAATGACTGGAGCTGGAAAATCAAATACTGTATCTGTTTTAATAAATGAAATGTTAAGTTATTTTGTTCCGGTATTCGTATTTGATATGCATGGTGAGTATGTTGGAGCCAATTTCCCAAATGGTGAAGTTAATGTTATTAAACCTAAAATAAATCCTGTTTACATGTCTTTTCATGAGATAAAAAGATTGGTTAACATTCCGAGTAATGGTTATATTCAGGAAAGACATTTCAGAAGAGCATTTAAGACAGCTAAGGAAATGGTTCGCAGTGGAACAGCACATACAAATAACTTTTTACAAATTATTTATGATATTCTATTAAGCGATTCTCAAGAAGAGGGCTCAGACAAGCAAATTGTTGATGTAATGAATAAGATTGACGATTCGATGGATAAGTATGCCAATATCTTTGACAATAACATTGGAAATATATTGACAAACATTAAAATAGGTCATGTTAATGTTTTGGACTTAAGCCAGTCTGACGAATCAATTGCAAATGTATTGGTAAGTCATATTATGAGAAATGCTTTGCAAATGAGAAAAAATGCAGTTCATGGAAAAGATGAAAGAGCATTGGATTTTCCAGTATTTTTCATATTGGAGGAGGCACATATATTGGCTCCTAATAAACGTGATTCAGATTCAAAACGTTGGATTCAAAGGGTTGCTAGAGAAGGACGTAAATTCGGATTGGGATTATGTTTGGTAAGTCAGTCTCCAAAAACAGTTGACCATGATGCATTGTCCCAAATGAATAATATGATTATTTTGAGGCTTGTTGAACCTGAAGACCAAAGGCATGTTCAGTCTGCAAGTGAAAGTTTATCACAGGATTTGGTTAATCAGCTTCCATCCTTAAATGTTGGTGAAGCTGTTGTTTTAGGTTTGATGAGCAAAGTACCAACTCTTGTCAAAATTGATGAATTTAAAGGTCGTCTTCATGGGGATGACATGGATATTGTTTCCTATTTTGCTGATATCAGGCAGAAAGAACAAGAAGAAATTGAAGAGTTGGAAAAAGAAAGCATGGAAATGGGTTATAATTATTAATCCTATTTCTTTTTTTTAATTTTAATATTAATTTTTCCTTATAATATTGTATGGACTTATTTAGAAACTTATTTATATTAAATTGCTTATATAATTACTTAAAATTAAATATTGGAATTTATTATTTGTTTAAAAGCAATTTTACATATTAATAGCAATTTTTCAATATTAAATCAATAATGGGTACAATCATGTTTCAATGGAAAGATTTCAAAACGGTCGGCGATGAATTGATGGCTAATTCGCAGGGAGCATATATAAGATGTGCTACAAGCAGATATTATTATTCTATTTTCGGTTCAACAAGAGAATATTTAATCGATATTATGAATAAACATCAATTTTGTAACGGAAAAGATATTCATAAAAGAGTATCTGACGAGTTAATTAAGTCTAATGATCCAAATGAGGTAAATTTGGCTGAATGTTTAAAATTTTTAAGGGAAGTTAGAAACCGTGCTGATTATGATAGATTAAATGAATGTAATACTTTTTTTAAAAATAATTCTGATAAGTTTGTTGATACAACAAATGATGCATTTAATTCATTAAATGTGTTAATGAATAATCCGCCATATAATTTTTGAGGTGTTATTGTGGATGATTTGGATTTCGTTAAAAAATTAGAAAGTAATGCGGAGTTATTCAACAGAGAATATGATAAATTGGGAGAATTTTATAATGTTCGTCATTATGAAAAAATTCATGATTACTTTGTTAAACATAAGGGCCTTATTGTATTATTAAATAAACTTAAATCTAGGTTATCTGAAGATTTTCCTACTGGTAAATTTGATTTAGTGCATTATACTGATTATGAATATTCAGATTGGTCTTATATTTTGTTATATATTAAAGTTGATGATTATACATTTAATAATGGGGTTATGGAAGATATAAAAAAGATTACTTTTGATTTTATTCCATTAAGACGTAAATTAGGTGTAATGTCTGATTTGTCTTTAAGGCCTGCATTATATGATTGCTAATCAAATTTAAGTCATTTATTTTCATTTTCTTTTTAAATTTTAAATTCATTTTACTTTTCAACTGCTCTCTTTCCAAACTATTAAATATACTATATGATAAAATATTATTCAATTAAATACTTTGATTTAAGTGTTTAAATTGGTTATATACAATTGACAAAAAAAGGTAATATAATGAAATTTGCACATTTAGCAGACACTCATTTAGGTTATCGTCAATTTGGTTTAATTGAACGTGAAAAAGACTTTTATGAAGTGTTTGAAAAGGTTATAGATAAAATAATTGAAGAAAAAGTGGATTTTGTAATCCATAGTGGTGATCTATTTGAAACCGCAAGACCGTCCCCTATTGCACTTTTAACCTTCCAGAAAGGATTGCTTAAATTAAAAGGTGCTGGAATTCCTATGTATGCAATAGCAGGTAATCATGATATTGTAATGCGTAATGATTCAATCCCGCCTCAAGTAATCTTTAAAAAGTTGGGTTTAAAAGTAATCAGTCCTATTAATACTACTTATATGCATGGTGATATTTTTATAGCGGGCTTACCATTTTATCCGTCTTCTCAAGTTAAGAATTTAAAGTCTAAATTAGCTGATTTATCTAAAAAGGCTGCAAAACATGAAAAATCAATTCTTGTATTGCACCAAGGCATTGATAAATACTTTGGACAAAATTATGAACTTGAAATCGGAGATTTGCCTGATAATTTTAATTATTATGCTTTGGGACACATTCACAATTATATCAATGATAATTTTGGAAATGGAAAATTGGTCTATCCGGGTTCTAGCGAAATATGGAAAACTAATGAATTAAAGGACTATAAGGAAAACGGAAAAGGTTTTGTTATAGTTGACTTTGATGGTCCAAAACCTCTTGTCAAAAGGGTTAAAGTTGATATTTCCCGTACATTCATTGAAAGGTCACTTGATTACAATGAACTTGAAAGTGGAATTGCCGGTTTAAAAGAAACAATTGTCGGCTTTGATAAAAAACCGATTTTAGATTTGAAAATTAACAATGTCGAATCAGATACCAACAGAGTTTATGAACTGATTAAGGAAGAGCTTGGTGATTTGTCTTTAATGATAAGACCTACATTCAGCATGCTTGGTGAAGATGACATTGATGTTATAATCAATCAAAAGGATTCTTTAGGTCCTTTGGAAATTCTAAAAGAGCAATTGGATGCTTATGGTGATGAATCTGTTACCCGATTGGGACTTGACGTTTATACTTTCCTATCAAAGGATAAGATTGATGAAGCTGATGAAATATTAAATCACTTCTTCGATGATTATTATCATAAAGACGAAGATGAAGAAACTGAAACTGAAGAAGAGGGAGAAGCAGAATCAGCTGATGAAAAGGATATTCAAGTTACATTTAAGGAGGTTCTAGAATGATTTTCACAAAATTAAAACTGGTTAATTTCAAATCCCATGAAAATACTATTATTGACTTTGAAAAAGGGATTAGTGTTATTGTGGGTGAAAATGGTGCTGGAAAATCCACAATTTTAGAAGCGATTAGTTTTGCTTTATTCAAACAGCATACTGCTAAAAAAATCGATGATTTGGTAAGAAATAATGCAGATTCAATGACTGTTGAATTGGAATTCAATTCCAATAATCGTGAATATAAGATAGTTCGTAATAAAAAATCAATGTTAAAATCCTCCATTTACAAAAAAACCTCCAATGATGGTGGTTTTGTTCATATCTGTACTGGAGATAAGGAAGTTGCAAATGAAATTCTCCAGATATTGGACATTGATTCTGATTTGTTCCTCAATGCAATTTACATAAGACAAGGTGAAATTGCAGAGCTTGTTGATAAAACATCTGCTGAGAAAAAAGAGCTGATTGCTAAATTGCTTGGAATTGATTCCTTGGAAAAAGCCTGGAAAAATTTATTGCCATTCATCAGCGGATATGAAAATCAGTTGGCAGAACTTAAAGGGAAACTATTCAATTCTGATGAGTTGAAAGATGAATATTCTAAGAAAAAAGCAGAATTGGAATCTCTTAAGGATAGGGGTCATGAACTTGAAGAACAAATAGAAGATGTAACTGCCTCCCTGAAGGATATTTCTGAAAGTAAAAGAAATATGGAAAGAGAAAAAGAAATTTATGATACTCAGGTTAATAATCTTGAAAATGAACAAAAAACTTTGGCCAAATTAGAAAATGATAAACATGTTGTTCAGGAGAATCTGGATAAAATCAGTGAAGCTGAAGAAAAAATTACCAGATTAGACAAGTATGTTTCAAAATTGGAAGTGTATCTTGACTTTGAAAAGTCAGTTACCAGCATTCAAAGATTGAAAAAAGATGAGGAAGAAATCAATAATAAATTAGATTCAATATCCAATCAGAAAGCTATTGTTAATGATAAAAAAGAGGAATATAATAAGTTTTTAGCATCCGATGAAGAAATTAACAAATTGAATAATCAAAAACTCAATCTTGAAAAGCAATTGGCTACAGCCGCTAAAATGGAAAAGGATAAAAAAGAATTGCTATTGCACATTGAGAATGAAAGAAATGATATTGAAGACTTTTTCTCAAGAACAAAAGATAAATTGGCTGATTTCGGATTATCACAAGATACCTTGGCAGAGGTTGAACATTTTAATCAAATTGAAGAAGTCACTAATGATTATATTGTTGAAGTTGCAGAAAGCATTGAAAAATTATCCGGTGATATCCTTTCTAAAAAGGAAAGTCTTGTAGAATTTAAGCAAAATATTAAAGCTGCTCAAAAACCGTTAGAAGAGTTAAATGAAGTTAATAATAAATGTCCGGTTTGTCAATCAGACATCAGTTCAGATCAGAAGAAGGATTTAATCGAAAGTTATGAATCAACAATCAGTGAAAATGAGAAATTAATTTCTGAAACTGAAGAGGATGTTCGTTTATTTAATCAGAATAAGGAAAGCTTTGAAGATAAACAAACCAAACTTCAGGAGTTATCTAAAAATATTGTCGAGTATAAACAGAAGTTTGTTCATTTGGAAGATGATGTTGTTAAACTAAATGAAATAGATGAAAATCTTGAGTCAAAAGAATACATCAGTAATAAATTAGGAGAACTTATACTTGTTATTGCTCGTGAAAGAGATGCTAAAGAAAGTTATAAGGAGTCTTATGATGCATATGTTCAAGCTAAAGGTGCTTTGGATGTTTTAGGTAGTGAAACTGAATCTCAATATAAATTAAATCAAATTAAAAATGAGATTGACAATCACGTTACTAATATTAAATTAGCCATTAATCAGGACCCTCATCTAAGCGGAGACATCAGTCCTGGTGAACTTCAGGATAGAATAGCTGATTTAAAACAGAAAAATGAAGAATTTAATCAACTTAAGGGTTTTGTTCAAAATAAAAAATCCCTATTGTCTCAACATGATTCTATTAAGGAGGATATTGGCGTATCTAAAAATCAGATTGACATCATTCAAAATAAAATTGCCGCCTCTCTGTATGATAAGGAGAAATATGAACAAATCATTTATCGCTCAGAGTTATATGAAAGACGTCAAAATACATTTAATTCAGAACTTTCTGAAATTAAAGGCAGAGCCCGTGAATCAATAACTTACATTAAAGAGTTAAATGAGAAAATAATAATGGCTGACAAGTTTAAAAGGGAATATGATAATTTGGAAAGTTATATTTCCATGTTGAAAAACATTAGGGAATTATATGGTAAAAATGGTGTTCAAAAAGATTTAAGGAATATTTCCAGACCGTTAATTCAAAAATACACCAAAGAATTCTTTAATGAGTTTAACTTCAATTACTCTGATTTAACTTTGGATGATGAGTATAATGTAACAGTCTATGGTCCTGAAGGTGAATCTTCAATGAGCATGGTTAGTGGTGGTGAAAAAATAGCTATTGCCCTAGCTTTAAGACTTGGTATCACTCAAGCAATTTCCAAAGGAGATTTGGATACAATATTATTGGATGAGCCTACAATTCATTTGGACAGTTCCAGAAGACATGAATTAATTAATTTATTAAAGGACATGTCTTTATTGCCTCAAATGATTATTGTAACTCATGAAAGTCAGCTTGAAAATGCAGCTGATAACATAATTAAAGTTGAAAAAGAAAATGGTATTTCAAAAGTTATGATGTAATATCATTACTTTTTTTTTATTTTTTTTTACATGGTTTCGCAAGCGTTTTTGATGGAATCAACAATACAATTCGCATTCCATCCGACAATGGTTGCTGCTTTTTCTTCAAGTGTTTCGGGAACTTCTTCAAGTCCGTATGGTCTTACTAATATTATTGGAATGTCATAGCTTTCACTTGCCTTTAAAAGACTTTCAAAAAGTTCCTTATTGTCTTTATATAATCCTGCTAATAAAATTATTCTATCAATTTTTTTGTAGAATTCTTCACCTGCGAGGGAAAAATCACCTGATATGGATTCCTTCCATAAAAAATCCACTTTTGAAAATAGCTTTTCTGTAAATTGCCCATATTCGTTGTTTCTATCTATGCCGTTACTTATGATGAGGTTGTAAATTTTATCGTCTTTTTCATCTTCAAACATTTTATCACCTTGCTTTTATTTTAACTGTTATTGTATAAAATAATTTGTTTTACAAAATATTTATTAGTTTTAAAGTAGTATAATTGTATAGAACTAGTTATATAAGGAAATTTTTATGAAAGCTGCTGTTATTGGATTGGGTGTAGAAGGAAAAAAAGCAGTTACTTCCCTTTTAAATCATGGATGGGAAGTTTATGCTACTGATTTAAACATTAATGTCGATTTGTCCGGTTTAAATTTACCACGTTTATCTATGAACATGTTGGATAGTGAACAGACAGTTTCTATTGTTGGTGATAATTTAACTGTTGATTTGGGATTTACAAATTCATATGCTATTGAACAATGTGATGCAATAGCTATTAGTCCCAGCATGTTTGGCGGAGCATTTGCACAGCGTTTGCTTGAAGATTGCGATTTGTTAAGTGATGTTTTACAAAAGCACAAGGATATATTTACTATAGGCATTACGGGGACCAATGGAAAAACCACAACCGTTCATATGTTGAGAAATATTTTAGAAAATGCCGGAAAGAAAGTTTTGGTCGGTGGAAATGGTGGCGGAGGATTTTCAGGTTATTATGACTTGATGCTTGAAGCCAGTGAAGGCGATTATGACATATTGCTTGTTGAAGTATGCGACATGACATTGGACTTTTGCAATTATTCATTTGATTTTGATTTCGTAGGCCTTACCAATATTGGCAATGATCATATGGATGTTCATAAAACCATTGCAAACTATAAGAATTCATTAGTTAGATTTTTTGAAGGAAAAACAATATTTACTGCATTTAATCAAGATTTTAATAGTGATTTTAAGGAATCTGCAAGTAAACACATTCCTTATTTTGAATATCAGGATGAATTGCAGGTTTTTGGTAAATTCAACTTACTTAATGCAGGATTGGCCACTGCAATTTCAAAAGAATTAAAGATACCTAAAGATATTATTCGAGACACTCTTTTTGACTTTAAAGCAGTTCAAGGAAGATTGGACGTTTATAAAATTAATGATGCATCTGTTTATGTAGGAAAAACTGATAATTCTGATGCTTTAGCTTCAATATTGGCTGAAAAAGATTTTTATGCGATATTTATTGGTACTCCAAGACATAATGAAGAGCATAGGCTTGATATACTGGATGTTGCTGTTAAATATAATCCGGAAGTTATCGTATTGTTCCCAGGTCTTGATGATACTTTAGATTTGGCAATTTATAGATTAAACTCATTGAGATATGAAGGAAACATCATCACTGTAAATTCTCTTGATGAAATAATTGAACTTGTTGCCGAGTATTCTCATGAAGATGCTATACTGATTGGTGGTAATGGTCAAGATGTTATTATTGATATTCAAGAAAGGATTAAACTAATTTCTGAAAAATTGTCATGAAAAACATAATCTTTTTATATAATGTTAAAAAGATATAGTTATGTTATTTAATTTATGGTGTATTATAATGAGTAAAAGTTGGAGAAGTAAATCAATCACAATATTTTTAGTATTGTTTTCAGTTAGTATTCTTTTATTTGCTTTCACATTTGTAAATAGTACTCCTTACACTGGTCAATCCATTGCCGAAACTTATAATTTAACTGTTGGGCAATCCGTATTTAATGGAGATTCAATTGTGGGTGAGAATGAAACTATTCAGCTCCCGTTATTATCCAATCTTGGTTTCATCGGTCATCAGCTTTTGGCTTTTGATTTGCATGGGATTTTGATGTCGGTTTCAACTGGTGTGGTTCCTTTTGATTTTACAACTGTGTCAAGTGAAGGAATTGATTCTTATGGAAATGCAGTTGGTATAGATGGACCGGGATATTTGACTTTTGAAGGAGATAAATTGGCAGTTAAAGGACCAGATAACTATGTATGGGGATATAGTGCACCATCTAAAGTTTTAACAAAGACATCTTCTGGTGTTAATCTTGTTGAAGATGGAAAACTTATTAAATCTATTCCTGCTAATGAAATTAAAAATTTAAATTTCTCCAGTCAGTATTTCAATAATGATACTATTGTAAGTTGGTATAATTATGATGCTCAGGAAGGAGACAATTTTACTATTGATAAAGGTATGGTAGGATTTTCCGACGGTAGGAATAACATTAATGCTTCTGATGTTCCGCGTATTTTCGGACAGGATGTTGTAGATTATGCGGCTGAATACCCAACAGGTTCACCGATTTTATTATATTCTGGTAACTATACAGAACAACAAGGTGGACAAGGTTCAACTTCATTTGATTCACACCCTGAATATGGTGATTCAATTAGGGAAATTAATGCGAATCAGTTTGTAGAAGCATGGAACGGAACTGTAATCCCACCAAATTCCACAAGTAGTGGTAAAGATTATGTATATTTCGAATCAGCAAGTGATGCTTCAGCTCCTGGTGGAAGTGCAGCACACGGTGTATGTCCTCCTGCAAGAGCATTAAGGGATGCAGCATTGGCTGAAGGATTTGAAATGCCTGTAGGTTTGACTTCTGATGAAAGTGCTGTGCTGTTCGGTTATAACCCTGCAAGCGGTGTTACTGTAACAAACAACCATAACTATCCAGTCAAAATTTTAATGTGGACTGAAGGTGAAGGAGTCGGTATGGGTATTTACTGTCAAATTGTAAGATATATTCCTGAGAAATAAATATATCTTCTTTTTTTTTATTTTATGTCAATTTCAACTATTATTACTGCAGCGGGAAAAAATTCTCGGATGCGAAAAGATCAAATTTCTCGAAATCTCGTTTTGAAAAATAAACTTATTTTACCATTTAACAATAAAACGGTTTTGGAGACAACTATTGACAATGCATTATCTGCAAATACTGATGAATGTATTGTGGTACTTGGTCATTATGCTAGTGAAATAATGGATGCTATTTCTGATAATTATGATGGTTCTGTCAAATTTGTTAAAAATAACCCTGTTGATGTAGGTTTATCAACATCTTTATTTAATGGTTTATCTAATTCGAATTCTGATTATGCTCTATGCATAACTGGAGACCAGCCAACTGTTTCTACTGAAACGTTCAATAGGATGATTGAAACGATTCAAAATTCTGAAAATCCTGAAAAAACAATTTCTATTTTAAGAAGAAGAAAAACAGGTTTGCTTGGCACTGCAGAAGGATTAGGAATGCCGTTTGTAGCTCACAGAAAAAATTTAATGGGCTATCTGGAAAATGAAGATGATAACTTAAATCCAATTCTTAGAAAAATTTTTGCTGACGGTTATGTGTTTTATGGAATAAAAGAAAAAAATGAAAAAGAATTATTAAATATTAATCATTATGAAGATTATTTAAACCTTTTAGATTGAATCTAAGCCGGAAATAACTTCATCTATTTTTGCTGCACTGATTCCAACAGTCATTTCATTATCTTTAATGTCTGCTGCTTTTCTAGAACCGTCACAACCTAATGTAAAGTTAATTCCATCTGTAATGTATGGGTTTGCAAATGCATCTCCACATAATGATTGAATGCCTGCAAATGATGGAGTAATTTTTTCTCCAGTCTTATAAACGATACTTTGGGCAAGTTTCATTCCGCCAACAGGTTCTGTTATGATTTCAATTACGTCAGCTTCAAAATCAGCTTCGTCCAATGGAGCGTAAACAATTCCCCAATGTTCGTCTTCAACAATTGAAAGTTGACTGGTGAGTTTTTTAGCAGTTTCTAAATCTTGGAATCTTCCTAATGAGAAGTATTTTTCACCATTTGCCAATTTTGGAGGCATATCTCTAAGGCCTATTGCTCCTGCTCCTCCTAAACACATCTGTTCCTCAAGAGTGGAGTAAAATTTATTTCCTAAAGATGCTTTTCTAACCATTTCACAGTGTCTTACCTTTTCATCAATTAAATCATAACCGTCAGGAAGGTCGTCCTCTGTTTTGATTAATTTCATTGCTACTGGTTTGGCATCTAGTTTAATTTTGCTTTCAATTGCTTCACAGTATTTTTGATTTTTCTCTAAATTTGTCATAGTAATAACCTCATTTAAATATTATGTTTAAGGGATTTTAAAGTCTTTTGTTTTATTTTTATTGTTTTTGCAGAATGTCCTAAAATCACATGCTGTGCATGTCCTCTCATCAGCTTCAGCTTTCCAGGCATCCTGAATTTTACATCCTTTCATTTCATTAATCAATGACTCTTCAATATTGTAAACAACTTCATCAAATTTTTCAAGGGATTTGTCTATTTCTTTTGAATCAATGTTGATGATTCGAATAGACCTTTCCAATTTAAATTCATTACTTAGTTCGGGAGCCTTGTCATCATCCTGCCATTTGTCAATCAATTCAAAATCCTTTTTGTATTTTTCAAGTGTTCTTTCATCAATTAAACCGTTTTTCATTTCTTCTTTAATCAAGGCCAAATCTTCTTTTGATGGGACAAGTTCATTCAAATAAAATATTATTCCGGCAAAAATGGATTTGGAATCTTCCTGTTGGGATCTAAGCCAGGAATATGTTAATATCTGCTGTTTATGACTTTCCCATTTGTTTTCAGATTTCGGGTCGGACACTTCAATTGGAGGTCTCTTCATTCCTTTATAGTCAATAATTATTTCATAATCCTCTTCATCCACACTTTCTGCAATTCTTTTTCTGAAATCTTCATTTTTCTTTAGTATTTCAATTATTTTGTTGTCATAAGTGTCCAAATTACTTTGTTCAAGAGTTTTGTTAATTTTCATAGATGTCAATACATCAACCACACCATTGATACCATAATAATTGGATCTGCTTCTTTTTTCATCATATTGTGGCATATTTCTAATTCCTTTAATTAGAAGTTCAGATGAGTCAATCAGGGGGAACAGGTGTTTGCCCCAGATATTTATGGCTTTTTCTGCTCTTGCGCTTGCTAATTTCTTATGGTCATGTTCATTCAGATTTTCAATGTCATGATTTGTTGAACTGAAAAATAAATCTTCATCGTGAGGATACAATCCTCTTGTTTGCAGTCTTAAATCGATTTGTTCTTCAATAGGTCTAATATCTTCAAGCCAATCCCATGGAAATTCTGTTTTGTTCTGTTTCCATCTAATAAAGGCTTCTTCCATTACGCCGTGAATAAACTCACCAAACCATCTTTGAACAGGTTTTGATGGAGGTAGCGTACCTTTATTTTGGTAGCGGTATTGTAGATTGCATGTTAAAAAGGACAGTAAATCTCCGGTTAGGCTATATTCCGGAATCATATATGCTTTTGATCTTGAAGGCAATTTCATATTTAATCTCCTAAATTAGATAAATTTCTCTAAATCCAACATATTTCTCATCTCTGCTCCAACCCAATGCAATATTAGGTATATCAAAATGGTCATTTTTCTTATTATAACCTTCAATTGCTGAGTTAAGGCCAATCAACAATAAAACACTTTCAGCTCTTGAAAAAGCAACAAAGTAAAGTCTTGTCAAGTCATCAAATGACCTGTCTTTTTCACTTCTTTCACTTTCACCAAGTATGCTGTGTTGTCTGATTGTATCTTCAATAGTTTTCTTATCCGGCAATGTCTTAGGGAATCTTAATCTTTGGGTTCTGATATCATTTGTTTTAAATCTTGAACCGACATCCACTATAACAAGTGGAAATTCCAGTCCTTTCGATTGATGAATCGATAAGACATTTATTCGGTCATCAGGTAATGTTTCGAGAAGGGATTCATCAATACTTACTCCACCAGTTGAAAGTGGTATAAAAATATTCCATATGGCTTCCAGAACAGATTCTCGTTCATCAATTGGTGTTTTAAATGAAATATTTGAATGATAATCATTAAAAAATCCAGTTTGTGTAATTGATTTGGTAATAGCTTCAAGATATACAATTCCTTCAACATCATCCTGCAGCTCTTCAATCCATGTTGTCAATTTGTATGCGAGTTCCATCAGACTTGCATTTTTGGGCCAGTGCTGTTCGATTCCATTAATGCTTTCGGGATATGGCCTTCGAAGTTGCCAGCGGGTTACGAAATCATTTAAAGAAATAGGTTCATGAGGTTCCGGATTAAGTTTAATGTAATCTTTTGCCTTAAACCTCCAACGAATCATATTTCTTCTGGCCAAGTTTGGAATTGTTTTATCTGAATTTTGAATGCTTCCTTCAGGGTCAATGCATTCAAGGATTAGGCCACAAAATATTGCAACGACATCAATTTCCTGAAGGTCAATTCCTCTTGGGTTAAACATTTCAATTGGTTTTCTAAGTCTTTTGAGATTTTTTCTTAAGTGATGGAGAAATGAACGGTTTCCATATTGCATTTCTTTTGGTGAATATGATAATATAGCTATATCTGAAGCTGATCCATAATCGCTATCTAGTTTAATCTTAATTTTTTCTTCATTTTTACCGGCTTTAATCGATTCCTGTTTTATTTTCTGCAAATTTGCAATGTTGATGTTGCCGTTTACCTTTTTATAGTACTCTTCATCCAGAACCTGCAGCACTTTTATTTCGCTTTCGCCTTTATTCACCAGATTATCTATCAATCGTGATAAGTCACGAGCTAGCATTTCAGGATTATTTCTAAACATTCCCAAAATTGGCATTTTATCTCTGTCAAAGTCAGGAGCGATAATTTTTGGTTTGTTTTCAACTCTTGCCTTTTGATATTCCCTGTCAAGTTCTGCAAACTGGTTACAATGGTTGATGATATTTTCTGTTGACCTGTAATTTGTTGTCAAGTTAATTTCCTCAACATCAATACTCAGTTTGTCTTTTACGCGTTTTTGGTAGTTTGTGAATAAGTCTACGGTTGCTCCTCTAAACCTATATAATGATTGGTCATCATCACCGACTACAGTAATATTGCCGTCGTTTTCAAGTGCGGATTTGGCAATGGTAAAGTAGATGTCTTCCTGAATTAGATTGGTGTCCTGATATTCATCAATCAAGACAATTTTTATTTCATCCAAAAATAAATCCAGTTCATTGTTCTTGAGCTTTTCAAGGAAATTGGATTCAAGCATTGCAAAATCAATCGTATTTCTATTTTTAAGTGTATTTTCGTATTCTTTAATACAGTCAAGCGCTAATCTTGGCCCGCTATTTTCCTGTGTTTTTTCATATAATTCATCAAAGTTTATCTGGTCATAAAAAATTCTGTTTTTTATTTCCATTAATATTTCGCTCATCTTGGACGGTTCTTCAAGTTTTGTTTTTCCGCTTAACTCCTTTAGGTATTCAACGAGCTTTTCGTTTCGGTATTTTTCATCTTTAATCAAAATCTTAATCATTGCTGTGTTTGCAACAAATTCTTCAATTACAATCGATTGATTTTCACCGGGCTTTCTGTTATCCCTAAGCAGCTCTTCGGCTATGCTGTCTGTAGTCCCTATTATTATTTGGTTAAAATCAATGCTTTCTATTTTTGCAATTGATTCAAAACTCTCATCACAGTATTTGTCTTCCAGATGCCTTTTTATTTCATCTCCCCATCCTAATATTCTTGAATACAGTTCATCTGCAGCTTTTTTTGTAAAAGTTGTAGCCAAAATCTTTGATGGATCAATATCATCCACGAAGATATATTTTAATATCTTCAATACCATCACTGTTGTCTTTCCGGATCCTGGTCCTGCAACTATAAAAAGGGATTTATTGGGCTCGGATAAAATAGCTTTCTTTTGCTGTTTATTTGAAGAAATGTCTCTTTTAAGTACTTTTGCTGTGATGTCTTCAAATTCCTCATATGATATCATGTTTTCCCTCTCTTTATATATTTATTAATTTATGTCATTATCTTATTAATATAATAAGTGAGAGAGCGCTTGAAAAGTATTCATTAGTCATAAAATTGTAGTGTTTAATCAGAATTATGATGTTGCAATAATTAAATTTTTATGTTATGATATTCAAATAGTATATGTGGAAGTTTATACATTCCATAATATGCATAATGAAGTTAGGGTTTTTAATCCTAACTTTCATTTGGATATTTCTCTTGTTTTTGATTACTTTTCAGATGCTCTAGGGCCTTTTGTTTATAATAAGTATTTTGAAATATTTAATTGAGTTTGGTATTGAAAAAATAGATTTTATATATCATGTTAATTTAAATTATATTTGTTAAATTGATTCGTGAAATTATGTCTGATTCCAGTAATATTGATGCATTTAAAAATGATGTGAGATATAGGGAAAATATTGCTCACATAGAAACCATTCCCGCTAAAAAAGCCAATTTTAAAAGGGTTGATAATTTAAATGAAAAGATAATTGATTATTTGGAATCAAAAGACATGAAATTATACAACCATCAGGCAGAAACATATAATGCGATTCAGGAAGGTGAGCATGTAATAATCACCACACCAACAGCTTCTGGAAAAACATTGGCTTTTAATTTGCCTATAATGGAGACAATGATTGAGGATAAGGAAGCAACAGCATTATACATTTATCCGGCAAAGGCATTGTCAAATGACCAGCTTCATGTGCTCGAAAATCTTGAAGATGAAATGAATATAAAAATCAATCCCAGAACATATGACGGAGACACTCCAAGGGAAGATAAGAGGGGCATTCGCGAAAAATCACGCATTGTATTGACAAACCCTTATCAGCTGCATCTTATTTTGTCATGGCATCATCAATGGTCAAGATTTTATCGGAATTTAAGGTACATTGTAATTGACGAGTCACATTACTACAAGGGTGTTTTCGGCTCCAATGTTGCGTTTCTAATCAAAAGGTTAAAAAGAATAGCTAATTTTTATGGCGCATATCCTCAGTTCATATTGTCATCCGCCACTCTTGCCAACCCTTTGGAACTTGCCAACAGATTGACCGGAGAAGAATTCCAATTGGTGGATAATGATACATCCCCTAGCGGTGAAAAGGACTTTATCTTATATAATCCTTTTAAGAATTACAAAAGAAATAAGGTCAATATGAAAAACGCTCCATCTGTGCATATGGAAACTGAAAACATATTCATGTATATGATGTTGAAACAGATTCAAACATTGTGCTTTACTGTTTCAAGAAAGACAACTGAATTAATTGCGATGTGGGCTAAAAATGACATGACTCAAATAAAAGGAAAATTGGCTCACAGAATTGCTGCTTATCGGGCAGGGTATCGACCTGAAGAAAGGCGTGAAATAGAAGATGGCCTAAAAAGCGGGAAATACTTGGGAGTCACATGTACCAACGCATTGGAATTGGGCATTGATATAGGATCTCTTGATGCGGTTATCATATCAGGTTATCCTGGAACAATGATATCCACTTGGCAACAGGCAGGACGTGCAGGCAGAAGCCGTCAAAAGTCTTTGGCCATATTGATTGCATTCGAAAATCAGCTTGACCAGTATTTCATGAACAATCCAACATTTTTCTTTGACAAACCCCACGAAAATGCCATTATTGACCTGACCAATCCGATTTTACAGGAGGCTCATTTATTATGTGCAGCTAAGGAATTGCCTTTAAAATATGGTGAAGTGGAAAAATATTTTGGCATCAGCGATGAAATTTTGGAGGATTTGCTTTCAAAAAAAGACTTGCATATCAATGCCCGTGGCGATTATATGTATCCCTATGATGACAATCCTGCCTTAGACCATTCACTGGATCAAATTTCAGGTCAGGAATTCAAAATTATGAATAATGGGCAGTTGCTTGAAACAATGGAAAAATCACAAGTGTATAGGGAAGCGCATGAAGGTGCAATTTTAATTAACAAGGGGGATACCTATGTTGTGGACAGCGTAAGTCTGTCAAGAGGATTTGTTAATGTCAGTCAAAAAACTGTAGATTATCATACGATGGTTTTAAATCAGACTGACATCAACATCAAAAAGAAATTGTCCAAGACAAAATACGGCAACCTTAGAATTCATTTTGGCGAGTTGACTGTAAGTGAAGATTACTTCAAATACAAGAAAATGCAGTTTTCCAAGTCTGTTGGAACTTATCCTTTGGATTTGCCTCCTTTAAAATTTAACACTAAGGGTTTATGGTTCACAATTCCAAAATCGGTTAAAGATACTCTGGAAGATATGTTTCCAAACGAAGAGGAAGTCTTTGCTGGAGGTCTTCATGGTGCGGAACATGCTTTAATTGGACTGTTTCCACTCCATACTATGTGTGATCGGTTTGATATTGGTGGACTTTCAACAAATTATCATGAAGACACTCAAGAAGCTACCATTTTCATCTATGATGGATATGAAGGTGGAATTGGAATATGTGAAAAGGCTGTGGATGTGTTTGTTGACTTGCTTAAATCCACTTTGGATTTATTGAATAATTGCAATTGCCAAAGCGGATGTCCGGCATGCATATATTCTCCAAAATGCGGCAATGATAATAAGCCCCTTCATAAAAATGCTACCAAATATATTCTGGAGTATATGTGTAATTTGATAGCTAATGAAACTTCAGCTAAAAAAGAAGAAGTAAATGAGGAAGTCATAACAATAAAGCAAGATAATGAGGATGACATCAGATATAAGGATGCATTGGAACTATATAATAAAAATGATTATTCTCAAGCCAAAGATATTCTGAATTCTATTTTAAATTCAAATAAAAATCATGTAGATTCAATAGCATTGATGGCCAAAATATTGTATCTTCAAGATCAAAGGGACATTTCAAAAATGTTTGTAAAAAGAGCGTTGGCACTTGATAAGTCCAATGAAATGGCCAATGAGCTTGATGTGTTGTTGAATAATAAACAGCCTATTGTCAATGAGGATATTGATGTTGAAATCAATACTATAGATGATGAAGAAATATTATATGAGGAAGCATATGACCTGTATAATCAGGGAGATTTGGATACTGCCTGTGAAATTTTAGAAAAGCTCATAGAATTTGATAGTAAAAATGCGGAAGCACTGGCACTGATGGGTTTAATTTATTATCAATCAGGAATATTTTCAAAAGCCGTTGAATACTTTAAAAAAGCTTATAAAATAAATAAGAATGGGGAAATGGTTAGGGAATTAAAAATGAGAGTTTCTTAAAAAAATTAAATTGGTGATGGGTTTTTAGGTTTTAGTCTAAAATCATTGTAATTCCTTCAATGATTAAAACGACACCTATAATTATTGCAATGTATATTGGTTGGTTAAGTGCAAATATTGCAAGAGCTATTGCAACGATTCCCATTATCAACACAAGTATTGAAGTAAATGTGGATATGCGATTCATTTTAGATATCAATCCGGTTATTCCAAATACAATCATTATGAATCCAACAATATAGAATTGAATGCCTGTAATAAATGATAGTGCATTAATGTAGAAAAGGAATAAGAACCCAAATATGATTGCTATAATTCCAATAATAATTGTAATATTTGGAATTGTATTGTCAAAATCCCTTTTCATGTTGAATCCCATGAATGCTGTGCAAATACCAAAGTAGAGTAAACTTAATCCAACGATTATTGAGATTAGGTCTGATGAAAACATTGGGAAAATAATAAATATCAAACCCAATATCACTGAAAGTATTCCTGCACTTCTGTAAATATTAATATTAACACCTCCATTTAAATAAACTAATTAATATTTATGTTGTTAACTATTATTTAATTTTATTTATTATATGGTTATGAATAGGGGCTGAAACCATTTTCGAAGTGTTCGCGAACTTTTTCAAGCTCTTCAGGGATGTTAATTAGTTGGGTACAGTGGTCAATGCAATCTCCACAATATGTACATTCATCAGCAGGGGTTTCTTCATCACCTAACTTATCGTAATACAGTCTGTAAATATTTGATTCTGGTTGGTTTTTGCTTGCATTGTATAGGTGGAAGTAATCTGGAATTGGTATTTCAGATTCGCATGCATCTACGCAGTATTCACATTCACTGCATGGAACTGCAAGTGATGAATAAAGTTTTTCCACCATTTTTGCTAAAAATTCATTTTCTTCATCAGTTATAGGCTTGAAGTTTTCAAATGTATCACAGTTGTCCTCCAGGTCACTCATTTTACTCATACCGCATAAAACCATTTTAACGTGTTCAAGTGATGCGCAGAATCTTATTGCCATGCTGGCAATTGACTTATCCGGATTAAATTCCTTAAAATCATTTTCAATCTCTTCAGTGGTGTTTACAATAACTCCTCCTTTCAATGGTTCCATTACATAAACATCCAAACCATGTTCTACACAAATATCATAGCATTTATGAGCCTGGATGGATGAATCTTCCCAATCCAAATAGTTAAGTTCTAATTGAACAATGTCTAAAAAGTCTCCGTATTTGTCAAGGACTTTTTTAAGAAGATCTGCCTTTTCGTGGAAACTGAATCCAATTTTTTTAGCAATTCCTGATTCCTTCATTTTTTTAACATATTCAAAGGTATTGTTTTCTTCAGCTAATTTTAACCATGGCACATTGATATTGTGGACGAAAAACACATCAAAGTAATCTATTCCAAGTCTTTCAAGCATTTCGTTTACAAATTTGTCATTATCTTCAGGGGATGTTAATGCCCATGTAGGCATTTTGTCACAAATCTGGAATGATTCACGAGGATATCTTTCAACCAATGCCTTTCTAATGGCTATTTCGCTTGCTCCATCGTGATAGGCATAAGATGTATCAAAGTAATTGAATCCTTTTTCCATATAAATGTCAACCATTTCGTTGAAGAGTTCCTGGTCAATTTTTGTAGCGTCTGTTTCATCGGTTTGAGGCAATCTCATGCATCCGAAACCAAATTTTGATTTGTAGTTCATAATATAATCTCCAAAGTAATACTATGTTAAATAATTTAAATAGGAATATATTTAAATGTTGTTGAATACAACAATTTTTTTAGAAATGTGTTATTACTTTGATATTACTCAAATATTAAATAGGTTTATTAATAAACAAAACTATACTTATAAATTAATATTATATTATAGGAGACACAAAATGCATGAATTATCAATGGCTCAAGGTATTATTAATGCAGTTATAGATACTGCTGAAAGTAATAATGCAACTGAGGTTAATGAAGTCACTATCGAACTTGGTCGATTAGCTATGGTAAATCCGGAACAGTTAAAATTTATTTTGGGAGTTCTCATTGAGAATACTATTGTTGAAGATGCAGAAATTCACTTTGAAGAGATTCCTGTTGAAGTTGAGTGTTCTGAATGCGGTTTCCATGGTGATGCTATTCTTGATGATAAAGATCACTATGCGCCTATGGTTAAATGTCCGGAATGTGATAGTCTTGCAGTTGAAATCCTTAATGGTAGAGACATTGTAGTCAAAAATATTGTTATCGAAAAACCTGATGATGATTAAGTGAATGGAGATGGAAATATGCACAAAGTAGCTGATGTTGAAGTTGCAAAAAATATTATGGATGCTAATAAGAGATTAGCCGATAAAAATTTAAAAAATTTAGAAGATAAAGAAATATTCTGTGTTGATTTTGTTGGGGCAATTGGTTCCGGTAAAACAACATTGATTGAAGAAATAATTGACAATACTGATTATAACATTGGAGTTCTTGCCGGTGATGTAATATCTGAGTTTGATGCAGGACGTATTGAAAAACATGATGTTCCTGTAGTTGGCCTTAATACTGGTAAAGAATGTCATTTGGATGCACATTTAGTGGGTCATGGACTTCATGATTTGCCGTTGGATGACTTGGACATGATTATTATTGAAAATGTCGGTAACTTGATTTGTCCTGTTGATTTTGAATTGGGTTCCCATATGCGAATTGTGGTTGTAAGTGTCACTGAAGGTGATGACACTGTTGAAAAACACCCATTGATATTCCAAACATCAGATGCTGTCGTTATTAACAAGATTGATTTGGCAGAAGCGGTTGGTGCTGATGCTGATAAGATGGTTGCTGATGCTAAAAAATTAAATCCTAATGTTAAAATTATCAAATCCAGTCTTAAAGATGGTTCTGGATTGGATGAAATTATTAAAGCTATTGCAGAGAAAAAAGATAGTTTATAATTAATTTAATCGGTGGTTTCATGAAAATATGGATTGATATATCAAATGCTCCTCATGTAAGATTTTTCAAAGATGTAATTAAATATCTTGAAGCTGAGGGTGAGGATGTGATTGTTACCGCAAGGCAATTTGGTGACATTCATAAGTTAATGGACATGTATGATATTGATTTCATATCTGTTGGAAAACATGGTGTAAGTTTGTATGATAAACTAAGGGAAAGCACATCAAGAGTTTATAATCTTGTTGATGTTATTCATGATGAAAAGGTGGATGTTGCCCTTAGCAAGCATTCTATTGAACTTCCTAGAATCTCATTTGGTTTAGGAATTCCAAGTTTGTACGTTTTAGACAATGAACATGCACTAGCAGCCAACAAGTTAACTCTTCCATTATGTGACAGAATAATCACACCAAATATCATTGACATGTGGAAATTAATGAAATTTGGAGCAGATCCGAATACAATCATATCATATGATGGAACTTCCGAGTTAATGCATTTTAAAAGTTTCAAATATAATGATAATGTTTTTGATGATTTGAATTTAGATTTAAAACATCCTAAAACTATATTAATGAGGCCGGAACCGTCTCTTGCTTCATATTTGGATGCGGATTGTAGAAAATCTGTATTGTCCCCTATTGTGGATGAGTTAAAGAATGTGGCAAACATTTTAATTCTCCCAAGATTCAAGGAACAGGCTGAGATATTTGAAGGTATTGATAATGTTTCAATATTGAAACCTCCAGTTGACACATCAAGCATCATTAAAAAAAGTGATTTGGTAATTGGTGCTGGAGGTACAATGAATAGGGAAGCTGCAATTTTACAAACTCCAGTTATTTCTTGTTATCCTGGAGAAACATTGTCTGTTGATCAGTATTATATTAATAAAGGTTTAATGTACAGGTCTAACGATTCAGATGATGTTATTAATAGGGCTTTGGATTTCATTGTTAATCCTCATGAAAAAATTGATGTGAAAACTGATGACTTATTCCAGATAATTATTGATAATCTGTATGATTTGGCAAAAAATGGTAAATAGTTTTTTATAGTAATAATGTCAAATATTATTATTGGTATTTGACTTAAGTTTTTTTGGGCTGGTAGCTCAGATGGGAGATCGTCGCCTTGGCATGGCGGAGGCCCCGGGTTCAAATCCCGGTCAGTCCACTTTTATATTTTTAAAATTTAATAAGAATTGTGATTAGAATATGTTATTAATTGCTCAAAATCATTTACAATTAATTGTAGAAGTTGCAATAATGTTATTTGTGATATGGGTATTCACTTTAAACTTAATTCCATTATCACTTAGTGTGGTAACCTTTTTGTCTTTGTTCTTGATGGGTGGTTTCACACTTCTTTTCGGAGCTGATATTGCACTGCTTGTAATCTCTTCAAGTCAGGCGGAATTTACGCATCCGTTCGGACCGTTAGCATTACTTGGAACTGTAGCTGCATTTGCATCGCTGAAGGTGATGAAGGAATCGGGTGTAGATATAAGGCCACTTAGAAGATTTGTAATATTATTTACAATTGGTATTACTGTTTTCGGTGGATTAATGCACAGGTCTTTTTTGATTTTATGGATTTTAGGTTTATTCTTAGGTTATTTAATAATATCAAAATCATTCAGAGAAAAAACCGTATTAACCGGTAAAAGAATATTGATGTTCGCAGGAGCAGCTGTTTTAGGTTTGATATCTCTTGAAGCATTAGCTAGAATAACTGGAATGACAATTTTCTCACCACTTTTAAGGTTAGGTAGGATTGAACAATACTCTTTAACAAGTATTAAAACAGTATTGAATAACATTCAACTTATAGGGCACAATGGTGCCGCTTCCTATTGGGGTGTTGAGGGAACTGCATTTGCTGAAGGTTATATTACATTGCCGATGCAATTTGTTTTATTCTTCGGTTTGCCATTCCCAATGTTCTTCGGTATATTAGTAAACCAGAAGGATACAATTGACTATATGCTTCCAGGTATTTTCGGATATGGTTTTGACTTCGGATACTTAGGACTCGTTGGATTGATGGTATTCACTCTTGGTACTATTATAATAGGTCTTAAAGTATTGACAATGTATCGGGAAAGAAGAGAGAAGAATAATAAGAAATACTTAGGTAGAGAAGTATTATTAACCGGTGCATTAGCAGCATTTTGTGCCCAAGCATTAATAGGTTTATTTGTATTTAACAGAACAATCAATGGTATGGCATTATTAACATTCATATTCATAGGTACATTAATTTTAGCTAATGTAGTCACACTTAAAACAAGATCATAGGGAAGTAGTTATATGAAAGCATTGGTATTACTTGGATGTCCTGAAACTCCATCCCAAACTCCGATGGCAGTTTATGTTTTTAATAAATTAACAAAAATGGGTTATGATACAACAATTGCAGCAAATCCTGCCGCTTCAAAATTAGTAAAAATTTCCGACCCTGAAGGATATTATAAGCTTAATCTTGTGGATTTGGAAAGAACATTAGGAGAAATCAACGAAGGGGATTATGACCTGTTAGTTGGATTTGTACATAAGGATGCAGCCGCTTCATTTTTTGTAACATTTGACCAAATTTTAAATACAAAATCTCTTGCATTGGTATTTTCAAGAGATATGGATGAAGTTGAAGAATTTGTTAACATGATTGAAGAAAGTGGAAGCAATGCTAAAATTCAGGCTGTAAGAGCATTCCATAATCCTTCACCAATTAAAGTCAAATTTGATAAAGCAATTAAGGAGTTCGAATAATATGTCTTTTTGTTTAGATACTTACCTTCAACAGTCTGATAATTATGAAATTCATGCTTCAAAAGCAGGTTTTAAAGATTGCGCCATGATTATAAGATTCAAGGCAGATGATTTGGTGTATATAAAACCTGGAGATGAAGTTTTAGGTGTGAGAGTTATTGGAATTCCACCAATTCCAATTGGTTTTGACCATAAAAAAGGAACTGTTTTTCTTCCATATACCAAACCTTGTCACGGAACTTCCGTTGTTGAATTGCCGATAGATGATGATGAAATTGAAAAGATAAGAAAATTAGACACTGGTAATAAAAAATGAAATCAACAGTTGTTGGAAGTTTTCCGGTTGAAGTAAAAGAACCTTCTTCAACAAAAGACAAGTTATTAAAAGCATTTGGTTCATATGATCCTTTTAAGGAAGCTATTAAAAGTAGCGTTACTGCTCAACTTGATGCAGGTATAGATATTATATCTGATGGTCAAGTAAGAGGGGATATGGTTTCTATTTTTACAAAGTATATTCCTGGAATGAAAATTGAAGATGGAAATACTGTTATCGTTTCTAAGATTGTAAGACCTATTCAGGAGATTTCAGTTAAGGATTTGCAATATGCAAAAAAGGTCATGAAAGATTATTTCGGAGGAAATATCCCTGAAGGCAAAGGCGTTAAGGGAATAATCACTGGACCTAATACAATTGTACACTCTTCAAGAATTCAATTTTTCTATAAAAACAAGGAAGATGCAATCATTGATTTGGCCCATTCGCTTAAACATGAGGTTGATGCAATAGCTAAAAAAGTCGACCCGATTTATATTCAGATTGATGAGCCATTTTTATCTACTGGAATGGTTGATATGAAGGTAGCTCGCGAAGCTATTGATATTTTACATGATGGTTTGGATGTTCCTTTGGCAATGCATGTTTGCGGTCTTTTAAATGATGCATTTAATGATATTGCAAAATTTAATGTTGATATACTTGATTTTGAATTTGCAGGCAATGACGTTAATTTGGATGTTTTAGAAAAGAATGCCAATTTGATTGGCAATAAAAAAATTGGTTTTGGATGTGTGGACTCGTCTGTAAATGAAGTTGATGAGATTACAGACATTGATGATTTAGTTTCTAAAGCAATTGATATAGTCGGAAAGGATAATCTGCTTTTGGATCCTGATTGTGGTTTGAGAAGAGCACCTAAAGATGTTGCCTTTGAAAAATTAAAATTGATGAATCAAATAAAAGATAAATATAGCTAATGTGAGTATAATGAATAGGAAACTAAAAATTGCTATTATTGTTGTTTTAGTTTTGATTTTGGCTTATACTGCATTTTATTTTACGGAATATCGTCATGCTGAAAAAAAAGCTACAGATTTGATGAATGGAGCGGAAAATGTTTCGGTTATTAAAGAAAACTATGGATTATTTTTAAACGGCTCTGGAAATGATACGTTATTCATTTTCTATCCTGGGGCTAAAAATGAATATGTTTCATATCTTCCGTTGTTAATGGACATATCAAATGGTGGTGTGGATTCTGCTTTGGTCGAAATGCCACTGAATTTTGCATTTTTCGGTGAAAACACTGCTGATTCAATAATCGATTCTACAAATTATTCTCATTATGTTCTTGCAGGACACTCTTTGGGTGGGCTTTCTGCTGCAAGTTATCATAACCACACAGGCAAAGGTGATGCGGTTGTATTGTTGGCAGCATATCCTAATAGTGGTGTTGATATTCCTGTATTGTCAATATATGGCTCTGAAGATGGCATATTGAATAGACAATCTTATAATAATTCAAAAACATTGATGAGTAATCTGACAGAAGTTATTATTGACGGCGGAAACCATGAGCAATTTGCATATTATGGACCTCAATCCGGAGATGGTGTAGCTAACATAACTGCTGAAAACCAGCAAAATCAAACTGCCGATGAGATATTGAAATTCATAAATGAATTGTTTTAAAAAAAGAAATTTTTTAGGAAAAAATATTTTCCTAATTTATCTATATTCATGTTTGAAGTTTTTATCATATAACTTAGATGGATTAAAATCACCAGGGTCTAAAACATCTCCCACTATAATCATTGCAGTCTTTGTTATATTGGCATCTTTAACTTTTTGTGCAATATTATCAAGTGTTCCTTTAATTATTTCTTGGTCTTTCCAAGTGGCTTTTTTTACAACTGCAATTGGGGTGTCTTTTTCATAACCTACCAGCAACTCTTCAACAACCTTATCAATCATACTTATTCCAAGGAATATGCACATTGTTGCATGGTGTTTTGAAAAGCTGGCAATGCTTTCTCCTTCAGGTTTAGGTGTTCTTCCTTCAGGACGTGTGATAATAACGCTTTGTGAGATTTCTGGTAATGTTAATTCAGCTTCAAGGACGCTTGCAGTACCGAATAATGAGCTGACTCCAGGAATGATTTCATATTCGATGTCATGTTTTTTTAGTTCACGTATCTGTTCGCCTATAGCTCCATAGATTGATGGATCGCCGGTATGAACACGGGCCACCAGTTTGCCATCATTGACAGCTTCAGTTATTATGGCATCTGTTTCATCTAAATTTAAATAAGCGCTGTTGTGTATTTCACAGTCATCCTTGGCAGGATTTAAAACTTCTTTATTAACGAGTGAGCCTGCATAAATAATAACATCTGCTTTTTCGATTACTCTTCTTCCTTTAACGGTTATCAAATCCGGATCTCCTGGACCTGCACCAATGAAAATTACTTTTCCTTTCATGGTATAATTTTTTATTTCAAGTATTATTTAATTATTATGTATTAAAATTGAGCTTTAATTTTAATAAACTTTATTAATTTCGAAAATAATTAAAAAATATGGATGAAAAAGGTTTTATTTCAATAGAATATTTATTTTCAATCTTTATTGTTTTAATTATTGCTGTAGGTGTATTATTTTTCACATTAACAACAATTGAATCAAATAAAAATATTGAAAATAGTGTAAGCAGTAGGTTAACATTGGATCATGTGGCAAATTTGATAAGTCAGGTAAATGCAAATGGTGAAGGATATTCCATTTATCTTCATCTGGACTCTAAACCGGGATATTATAAGATAACGGTTGAAAAAAACAAACTCACAATTCAATCTTGGAATAGAAAAGGCGAAAAATTAGTAATGCCTTTAAAAATCGATTCGAAATATGAACTGTATAGTGGAAATGATTATTTGATAAGTAAAAACGATGAAGGAAAAATTGTGATACGATGATGGATAATAAAGGACAGCTCAGCGCCGAGTATTTGCTTCTGGCGGGGGTTTTGATAATTCTTGTAATGTTGGCAATCGTTTTTGTTGCAAGTGAAAATGAATTGAATATGGCGATGAGCGCAGCACGAAATGGTGCAATTGAAGGGATTGGAACATCTTCGCTAGCTTTATATCCAATTGATACGTATAATGAATATTCAAATTCAAAGAGTAGTTTATTGCATCCATATTCGGTTGATATTGTTAATGTAAGTTATGTCGATATGGGTATGGATAAGAACTATAACAAGAAAAAAATCCAATTCAAGGTCTATGCAAAAACATCAAATGAGTACAGCAAAAGTGAACTTGATTCCATTGGAGATAGGATTAATTATAATTTAAGAAAATCAATAGCGATATGCTTTAACTCGAATTCATCAACAAATAAGTTATATAATCCCGTCTTTTCACCACATTATGTTTTCACAACAGCTAATATTAAATGGGTTTAAGAAGATAATAGTATTAGTGATAGTATGGATAGATATGAAAAAGGCAAAAAATGTTTAGAAGATATTCAAAAGGCACCTGTTGATGAACTTTTCAAAGAACTGGAGGATATAGCTCCTGATTTATCCAGATTTGTTATTGAGTTTCCATATTCTGAGATATACACCAGAAGTGATGTTGATTTAAAAACTCGTGAATTATGTACAGTTGCGGCTTTAACAACTCTTGGTACTATTCCACAACTAAAAGATCATATTAATGCGGCTTTGAATGTTGGAAATTCACCTTCAGAAATTGTTGAAATTATAATGCAGATGTGTGCATATGCAGGTTTTCCAAAATCCATTAACGGTGTGATGGCAGCAAAAGAAGTATTTAAAGAAAAAGGATTGTTGTGAAGGGGTATTGAAATTACATTTGAAACGGTTGGCCATAAATTACAGGAAGAGCTTGTTGATATAATTAAAAATGGTAAGGAAACAAATGATTATGAATTAATCGTTTTTAAATATGTTTTTATTAGTGAGCTTGAAATACCTCTGGTTGAAGATTTGAATTTTGAAATTGTCGATGATGGATTTGTTGTCCATATAATTCCGGATAATTTGAAATTTGACTTGCTGGTCAGATTAAATAATGTATTTGACAAATTTGAGATTATGTTCATGCCCAATTCGTATAATGTGTTAAAATTGAAATTTGTGTTGTGTGATTGAATGTATAGTGATGAAGAGAAAAGGCAATTGATGGATGATTTAGTTGAAATGGAAACATTCAAGGCTGATGTAGGTGATGAAGGCAAAATATTACAGGAAGATTTAAAGAAATTCTTTTCTGAAGGCATTGGGGATAAAGAAGATTTAATTTTTAGATTGGAATTATATTTCTATGCATTTAAGCTATTTTGCAGAAAAAAAGTAAGCATAAAAAACAATCAATTCATGATATGTTTGAATGATTCTCTTCTGGAGTGGGATTTAATTAAATTGGTCATGCAGGACTTTACAGATTTTGAATTGGTAATAGAATCTGTAAAAGAAAATAGTGATGTGCTGATAAATTTGAATTTTACTTATCATTTCTAAATTTTAAAAATTTTGCGGGCATTGTTGGTTGTTATTTCATCAACTGTGCTTAAATCCATATTTTTTATTTCAGCTATTTTTTTAGCAGCATTGACTACATTAACTGGTTCATTTCTTTCTTCTTTTGTCATGGCTAAATAAGGGCTATCTGTTTCAGTTAAAACATAATCCAAATCTATTTTTTCAATTAAATCCTGATGGTGCTTTGAGTAGCATAACATTGTGGAAAAACTCATAAAACAATTGTCCTTATTCATGATTCTTTTTGCAGTCTTTAAACTACCTCCATAGCAATGGAAAACAAAATAAGGTATGTCATCATAGTCTTCAATGATGTTTACAGCTTTTTTTTCACAGTCTCTTACATGCATTACAATTGGAACTTTATGGTCGTTGGCAAGATTTAAAAAACTGGTGAAAATCTCTTGCTGCCTTTCTCTTAGGGCTTTATCGGTAACGTAGTAGTAATCCATTCCCACTTCGCCAACAGCTACGATATCTGAAAGATTATCAATCAAATGATTTTGTGCATCGTTTAATTCTTCATCTGTTGAATTCTGCGAACTCACTGGATGAAATCCGAAAGTAGGATAAATAAATCCTTCATATTCTTTTGAAAGCTCTAAAACATTTTGATTACTTTGTCTGTTAAACCCGGATGCAATAACAAAGTCTAATTTATCTTTTGCTCGTTTTATAACATCTTCACGGTCATTATCATAATCTTCAAAATCAATGTGGCAGTGGGTGTCAATCATTTTTTAAACTCCAAATCTTCTATCTCTTGCTTGATATGATCGAATAGCTCTAATAAAATCAACTTTTCTTAATTCTGGCCATAATGTTTCACAGAAATATAATTCGGAATAGGAGGATTGCCATAATAGGAATCCACTTAAACGTTCTTCTCCACTGGTTCTGATAATTAAGTTAGGATCATCCAATCCTTCAGTGTAAAGGTTTTGACTTACTAAATCTTCATCAACATCATCTATGGAAATTTTTCCATCTTGAACGTCTTTAATAATCTTTTTAAAGGAATCTATAATTTCTAAACGTCCATCGTAACCAATAGCTATGTTAAACAATCTTTTTGTATAATGTTTGGTTGATTCTTCAGCATCGTGTATTGCTTCTTTTACATTGTCTGGAAGTAATTCTGTCCTTCCTACTACCTTAACTCTTACTTCGTTTTTGTGGATTTTTTCATGTGTTACTAGTCTTTTGAAGTTTATAACAAACAGATTCATTAGTCCTTCAACTTCATGCTGTGGTCTGTTGAAATTTTCAGTTGAAAAGGCATATGCCGTAATGATTTCAATTCCAAGTTCTATACTCCAATCCAGAACTTTTTCAAGAGTGTCCACTCCAATTTCATGCCCTTTAACAACATCTATATTTCCTTGAAGTTTAGAAAATCTTCTATTTCCATCCATTATTAAAGCAACATGCTTTGGCATTTTTTCAGGATTCAAACCACGTGAGATATACCATTCATATATCTTATATAGAAAATTTTCTCCCATTTAAATCACTTAAAATATCTTTTTTTGTAGTGTAGACTTAATCTTCAATTAATTCTTCAGCTAAAACTAAACTCCTTAGATAACCTTCAATACTTTGGTCTCTACTTGTGTCAATATAAACTCTATCCATTCCAAATGTTACTGCACCATAACTTGGCCATGAATTAAGAAGAACCATGGTTCTAAAAATTATATTTCCAACTCTTCCATTTGGAGCAATAATAATGTTGCGTTTCTCATTCACGGCTTTTTCAATTAATATATGGTAATTTTTCACATCTTCATCAGTATTTTCTGATAAGAGTTTGGTTAATTTTCTGCTCTCTTTTATGGAGTTTGAAACTGCACTGTCTCTTCCAAAATCATCCTCTCTTCCTTCGGCGAGAATTGCAATTTTAGGGGTTTTTTCAACTTGTTTGAAAAAATCAACACAGTTCAATGCAATTCTAAATTTGTCTTCAACAGTATTTCCCTCATCAATTCCAACAGGTGTTAATAGGAATTCTTGTTCTCCATTATTGATATATGTTGCTCTGGAAAGATGTGGGTAACGCTCTTTTAATTTAGCAATTATATTGGATGCAGGTAGTGATCCTCGAATCACTGCATCTACATTTCTGTCAAATGCCGCTTTTATTAAGTCTTCATCACTATATACTAATCTTAATTCTGTTTTTGTGTGTTTCTCTTTGAAAATATGGCATGCCTGTATAATATTTTCATTTTCTCCAACACCAATAGCTATTCGTTTCATTAGTTTATGTATTTGTATTTCATTATATAATTAAGTTTTTGTAATTTTTCAATACTTAATTTGTACTTATTAATGTTTTAATTGATACTTTAGATATACATAATGTCTTTTATAGAGGTTGACCAAATTATACAATATGAACGAAAATGATATTTTTAAATTGGTTGGTTATGTGATTGCATCAGAATATAGAACAAATATTATTAAATGTATAGGAAACGACATTAAAATCCCTTCTGTTATTGCAGAAGAAGTAGGTTTGAGGACAAATCATGTTTCAAATGTTTTAAAAGAGTTAAAAAAAGAAAATATAGTGGTTTGTTTAAATGAAGATGCAAGAAAAGGTCGTTTGTATAAAAATACAGAAATTGGTATAGAAATATTAAAATATATTTAAAAAAAGAAAAGAAAAAAAATTAGCTATTGAAATCTTCGATTGCAGAGTCAACTAATTTAATTACAGATTCACCTAAATCTGGATAAGTATCATTAATTTCAACTGGAACGTTATCACAATAAACAACTTCTAGGCCATGACTAATTGCATCCTTGCTTGCAACATCAACTGCTGCAGCTTTAAGTTCTGTAAGCATGACATCTGCTTTATCAATATATTTTTTCATATCCTGACGTAATAATGGTCTATTGGATAGGTGGGCTGTTGTTCCGATAACTTCACAATCATAATTTTCTTCTAGATAATCAACCAGCTTGTCCTTAACTGATTCCGGAGCTGTTGTTGCAAATAAAACTTTTTTGCCAGCAAGATTACCTAAAGGTTTAGGCCTGAATACTGTAGAAATTACGGTTGCATCCGGATTAACTTCTGCTACGAATTCTTCTATCTTTTTAATTTTATCGGCATCTGCCATAGGCTCTTCACACATTGTCAGTATGACTAAATCTCCAAGACCAACTCTGTATGGTCCGAAGTATGTGGTTAAATTTTCAATAGGTTGATTTGCTCCAATAAGTGCTATTTTTTTGTCAGTTTTGATTGGAGGTATTGCAGCACCACTGCCTTCAAAAATTGCAAATTTGGAATCAACTTTGTTGGCTAATTTGGCACCCTGTTTCATATTGGTTAGGAAAACTTCTCCAGCCATTCCGCCGCCGCAACGTCTGCAACCGATTGTTAAAATTCTGCTCATTAAAGCATCTTCCCAATGATCACTGGCTGCATGAACTCCCTTTTCAGATTGTTCAAGTAAATATTCTGCGGTTATCTCTAATTCTTCTCCATGAACAATTTCAGGCTCTTCAGGTCCACCTCTTCCCATGGCTATTACGCAAGGTTCATATCCATTTTTATCAATTAGCCTTGACACGAATCCTGAAACTGCAGTTTTACCAATACGTTTGCCTGTTCCAAGAATTGTAATTGATGGTTTTTCCATTATTTCATATTGGGATGTTGGTTCAAATCTAAAATCAGGACCTTCATAAATTACACCTTCATTTAAAACTTTACATGCTATTCTAAATCTTTTCGGATAGTCAAGTATTGGTTCATCACTCAAATCCATCACTGTGTCGACGTCGAATTCCCTAATCATTTCCACAATGAGGTCATATGGAATATCTTTATCTTTTGCAAACTGGACTGGAACTCCTAGCTTTTCAGAGTATGATTCTTCAGAATCATCCCTTAATTTTTCAGTTCCACCTATAAAAACAGCAGCCACTATGTCAATGTGTTCTAGTTTGTTTAATGTATCTATTGCTTCTTTAGTAACTGGTAAGTAATGTTCTCCATCAACTAAACAAAGCATTTTGTTAATACCTTTCATATATACAGATATGGAAGTTATTATTATTTAAAAATATTTAAAAAAAGTAAAAAAAGTAAAGATTTAAGCCACATTAAGTTCTTTTTCAGAACGTGAAACTAAATCTGCTAAGGAATTGCGAACATTTTCTGGAATGGAATTTCCTTCTTTATCAGCAATAACCTGTGAGATAATTTTACAAAGGACAAAAATTGCATGTTTGTGTTCTGCTTTTGTCTTGTGAATATGGTGCGGACTTATTTTTAGAGTAATGTATTCGCTGCAATCGTTAGTTATTTGATCATCTTCTGCTAAGTATTTCAAAACATATACTAAAAATTGATGTAATTGTATCATTTCATCTTTATACATAACTATCTAACCTATAAAAATTAACTATTCTGTTAGTTAATGATAAATTATATGAAATTATAATTTATTACTCACTTTTTTCTAATAAGGATATATTTATTTTAATCCTATTTAAATATTGCATCACATTTATGCTACAATTTTTGTAGCATCAATTTTTTTATAAAGTGAATTTGATATTATTTGAGATTTACATTGAATTCATTTGTTTCAATGATTTTTGGCAGTCTTCCGATGCTTCCGATATTGTTTTCGCATATCAATAAGATTCCTTCAAAATACTCTCTGTAGTTTTCTGCAGTTTCCAATGCATTAGATACTTTTTCTTCGGAGTTTTTACCGTTAACTTCATTGGCTATTCTTGTTGCAAGTCCATCAGCCACTGAAGGTGATTTGGATATTACTGTAACGCTGTCTGATTTTCCAAAACTTATTGAATGTCCAATTTTGCCTGATGATGTGCAGATTCCCAGAGGTTTTTTTCTTGCCTTTAGTTTAAAAGCAATATCATTTCCGAGAATTTCATTATTCGAATATATTCCGCATAAGACGGTGCTGTCATTTATAAGTGCAATGTCTCCGCCATTTTCAACAATGGAATATTTTGAATCGTTTTCAATCAGATAATTAAGTGACAGTTCAGATATTGTCCCGGCGACACATGCCATCGGACCAACATCACAAATATCTGATGAAAAATACATCTTTTGGATGATTGCAGGTAAATTATCTTCATTTACTTTAATTGGCTCTAGTGATAGCTGGAATAATTTATTTTTTCGGATATATGTTTTCAAATCAAATCGGATATCGTAAATGTATTTCTTAAGGCGCTGATTATTCAGGTCAGTCGTTAATCTGATATGTGTTTCTTCAATATTGATTTGTTCAAAATACATATTTCTTATTATTAATTAAGTTTTTATTAAATTTTTTTGTATTCTGCTCAGTAATACAGTATAACAGCCTTTTATTTACTTTTAAACAAAAAAACTTAAAAACATTTATATATAATATTTAATTATTATTATATGTAAAAATCAATTATAACTATTGTGATATTGTGAAATCATTTGAATTTTTATCTATTGAACGTGAAGAAAAACCAAGAAATTGTGGAATAACAATGGTTCTTGACAAAGGTTTGGGACTTGAAACAGCTGAAAGCCTAATGAATATTTCAGGAGAATATGTTGATTATCTCAAATTTGGATGGGGAACCTCTATTGTCCATGAACGGGATATTATCAAAGCAAAAGTGGAAATGTACAAAAATCATCAAATAACTCCTTACACTGGAGGGACATTATTTGAACTAGCATACAGGTCAAAAAAATTGGAGGATTTTTTTGCTGAAGCACATGATTTGGGTTTTCCTGCCATTGAAATATCCGATGGATCTGTAGACATTCCACATGAAGAAAAATTGGAATGTATAGAACTTGCAAAAAGCAATGGATTTGAAGTATTGTCTGAAGTGGGTAAAAAAGACCCTAACTTGGATAAGGAACTAACTCTTGATGAAAGAGTTCAGTATATGCAGGAAGAATTGGACTCAGGATCTTCTTTGATTATTGTAGAAGCAAGGGAAGGCGGAAAAAATATTGGAATATTCGATAAATCCGGAAATGCAAAAGAGGATGAAATCGATTATATACTTGATAACTTTGATGGAAATAAAATATTATGGGAAGCTCCTAATAAAGACCAGCAGGTATTTTTCATATTGAAACTTGGAAATACGGTTAATTTGGGAAATGTCTCAAGTGATGATATAACTTCCCTTGAAACCTTAAGACGGGGTCTTAGGGGAGACACAGTAGGTAAAATTGATTAATTGAAATAAACTCGGGCACAGTTTTATTTTAAAAAACCTATAGAAGGTTGATAAATTGACAAACAGGACTATTGGTCAAATAAATGAAAAAATTGAGAATGACGAAGCAAATATCTACACAGCGGAAGAGTTTAAAAAACTCATAAAGAATGATGACACACCAAGTTACGATGATGTTGATGTAGTTACTTGCGGAACCTGTGGGGTAATGAGCGGAACAGCGGCAATACTTAATTTTATAATTTCTGAACCTGGTGAATTTATAAGGGCAAATGAAGTTTATTTAAATGGCGTTCCAGCTTATGCAGGTCCGTGTCCCAATGAATGGTTGGGGTCAGTTGATGTGATACTTCATGGTACTGCTCATTCAATCCATGACGAAAACTATGGTGGAGGATTCCTTTTAAAGGATTTGCTTGAAGGAAAATCAATTGATGTAAGAGTAGAAAGTGCAGAAGGTAAAACAATAGAAAATACAATAACTATTGATGATATTACTCGTGGACAAATTATAGGTGCCCGCATGGCATTTAAAAACTATACTGCATTTACAAATCCAAACAAGGATTCAGTAAAATCAATATTTGCAGCAACACCTCTTGAAGGGAACTGTTCAGGATTAACATTTTCCGGATGCGGAGATTTAAATCCTCTTCAAAATGACATTCCTCACAATGTGATAATGGAAGGTTGTAAGGTTTTAATAAATGGTGCCCAAGGTTATATTCTAGGAGATGGGACACGTTCAAGTCCTGAAAAACCAAATCTAATGCTTTCAGCAGATTTATGCAAAATGGATCCATATTATTTGGGTGGTTTCAAGACAGGCCAGGGTGGAGAGATATATGATACCGTCGCAATACCAATACCTGTTTTAAACAAGGAAATCTATCAAAACTTATTGATAACTGACGATAAAATTGATTTGCCTGTTGCAGACATTAAGGGACGTCACTTGCCATTGGATAATACAAATTATGCTGCAATGTGGGATGGGAATGATTTGAGACCTCAATATGACAGCGGCAAATGTTGTGATTGTGACAGGTGTAGTGTGGAAAATGTCTGTCCTACAAATGCATTCAAAAACAGGAAATTTAACATCGCGCATTGTTTCGGATGTGGAATGTGTGCCAATTTCTGTAATAATGATGCATTTAACATGAAAACAGGGGATGTTGATTTAGAAATAAATGGCAGTAAATTAAACATTCCTATTATATGCAGACAATCAGACAGGTTGCGTGGAAATAAATTATCATTAAAATTAAAGAAAATGATTGAAAATAAAGAGTTTAAATTATAAGTGGGTGTTTATATGACTTCTCAGCAAAAGATTACAGACTCACCAATAGATTTTGCAGAAGACATTATTCATGATGTTAAAAATTCAAAGGATGATGGTGTTTTAAAATGTGTGCAATGTGGAATGTGCACTTCAACATGTCCTGCTGCACGTCACTCTGATTATAATCCTCGTGATATAATTGAAAGGGTGTTGGAAGGCGATATCACAATCCTTGAAGATGAAAATATCTGGAATTGTTTTTACTGCTATACATGTCACAGCGTATGCCCTGTCGGAAACAGTGTATGTGAAGTTAACCAGATTCTCAAACAGTTTGCAATTGCTAATGGAATAGCTTATGACAAGCTTTATGAATATTTGGGATTTGCAGATAGCTATTTTACAGCAGCAATCGGTGCAATACCTGAAATATTTTTCAATGACATTGACCGTGATGTTCCGGGATGGTGGGACTTTAGACAAAACTTGGATGAGATTAGAGAAGAATTGGAATTGGATCCTCCATTAATGCCATCAGATGAAGTGATTGATGAGGTAAGTAAAATCTTAACAATAACTGGCTTTAAGGATAAAATTGAGAAAATAAGGAAATCCCAGGAGGCAGATTTATGAAAAACATTCCTGATAAAGATATACTTTTATTTAGAAGCTGTTTGGTCAGCGTTGAATATCCTGGTGTGGAGGCATCTACAAAATTTGTATTTGATAAATTGGGAATTGATTACGCAATTTCTGAAAAGCAAACATGCTGTACAGGTCTTGGACATTATTCTGATGTTTTCTCACAGATTGACACAACAGCCATCGGGGCTCGAAACTTTAAAATTGCCCGTGAAATTGGAAGGCCGAATCTTGTAATGATGTGTGCTACATGTTATGCAATCAATAAAAAATCCGTTAAATTGCTCAATAAGAAGGATGATTTGAGGAATGAAATTAACGAACTGTTTGAAGAAAACGGATTGTCTCATTTAAAGTATGAAAAGGACGATTTAAAACCAACAGAAAATATTTTTCATGTAGTGGATATTCTGTATGGTAAGAAAGACAAGATTAAAGAAAATATTAAATTTGATTTAAGTGATTATACAATAGCAACTCATCATGGATGCCATTATTGCAAAGTCCACTATGAGGATACGATAGGTGGCGTTAGAGATCCTAATATCATGGATGAGCTAATCGAAGAGTGTGGCTGTAAAACCATTGGTTGGTATGACCACAAAAGGGCAACATGCGGAACAGGATTCAGGCAAAGATATTCCAATCCTGATTTGTCATTTACAGCTACTGCCGATAAGATGAATGCAATTGCAGATGAGGATGTTGATATATTGGTGCACTTATGTCCAAATTGTCATATTCAATTTGACAGATACCAGCATTTGATTTCTGAAAGGGAAGGAAGAAACTTCAGAGCAATCCATTTAAATATTACTCAATTTTTGGCATTGGCAATGGGAGGAGATTTTGATAAGGTAATTGGTGTAAAAGCCCATACTGTTCCAATAGATTCAGTAATTAAAGATTTAAAGGAGGTTTCTAAATGAGGGATGATTTGAAAGTTGGCGTGTTTTTATGTGAATGTGGGGGAAATATTTCTGATGTCATTGATTTGGATGAAGTTAAGGATTCATTGGATGTTGAGTTTATAGGACAATTTGAAAACTTATGTTCTCTTAATGGACGTAAGATAATCCGTGATGCAATATTTGACCATGATTTGGATAGAGTTGTTGTTGCGGCATGTTCTCCAATAAGTCATGAAAAAACTTTCCAAGATTATGTAAAACCTCTAAATCCTTATTTGATGGATATGGCGAATATTCGTGAGCAATGTTCATGGGTTCACGACAATAATGAAAAGGCGACACATAAAGCCATTACACTAATTAACGCTTCCATAGAAAAAGTAAAGCAATCAGATGCAGTTGACCCTATTTACTGTCAAACACCAAAAGAAGTTGCAGTGATTGGTGGAGGAATAGCTGGAATGAATGCTGCACTGTCTTTGGCAAAACAGGGAACAAAAGTAACAATCATCGAACAGTCACCTTCTATTGGGGGGCACATGGCAAAAATCGGTAAGGTCTTCTCTCCTGTTAAAATTGCTGAAGAATGTGGAATGTGTCTTTTAAATCCAATTCTAAATGAGCTTGTTTGGAATGAAAATATTAATGTATTGACCAATGCAAAAGTAATTGAGGCTGAAAGACGGGCAGGAACCTACAATTTAATTGTGGAACAGTCTCCTAGGTATGTTGACCCTGAAAGATGTATTGCATGCGGTAAATGTGCAGAAGTATGTGAAGTGGAAGTTCCAAATGACTGGAATGATAATTTATCAATGAGAAAAGCAATTTACAGACCATTTGGACAATCATATCCTGAAAGCTATGTAATTGACATGGATAACTGTTCAAAATGTGGGGATTGCTTTAGAACATGTAATATGAAAGCTATTAAACTCCGGGGAAAATCTGAAAAATCCTTGCTTCAAGTTGGTTCAGTCATTGTCGCAACAGGTCATAAACTGTTTGATATGGAAAAAAGGCCTGAATACGGATACACAAGATATGATGATGTTATTACACAGTCAGAACTAGGACGTATCACTGGAGTAAATGGACCTACAAAAGGAAAACTTATAAAATCCAATGGGGAAGTCCCTAAAAGAGTTGTCATGATTCAATGTGTAGGTTCAAGAGATGAAAAGCCTGATGGACATAGGTATTGTTCTAAAATATGCTGTACTGTAGCTTTAAAAAATGCAAACATTATCAAGCATAAATATCCTGATACTGATGTCCTGATATGTTATACTGATGTTAGAACTCCTGGAATGTTTGAAAAATACTACAAACACACTCAAGAAAATGAGGTCAGATTCCTTAGAGGTCGCCCGGGTGAAGTTGTCAAGAAAGGAGATAATTTCATTGTCAGAACTGAAGACACTATTAAAGGCGAATTTGTAGAGATTGAAGCTGACATGGTAGTATTGTCTACTGCAATGGAGCCGTCCCAGGGTACTCGAGAAATCGCAGAGATATTAAACATTGGAACAACAGAAGATGGATTTATTAAGGAATCACATCCAAAAATCAAGCCTGTTGCTACTGATGTACAGGGAATATTCGTTTGTGGTACTGCACAGGATCCAAAAGACATTACAGATTCAATCATGCAGGCAACTGCAGCTGCATCAAAGGTTTCTGAATATAACTATGGTGGAGTTGAAATCGAACCGTTCATTGCTGAAATCGATAATGAAAAATGTACTGTCTGTGGTGAATGTATTTCCAGATGTAAGTATAAGTCCATGAGTATACAGGATGATGAAATATATATTGACCCAATGAGCTGTACAGGATGTGGAAAATGTCTTGTAGATTGTAAACAAAGAGCCATTACAGTAAATGGTAATATTGATGAGAAGATATTGGCTACAATAAATGGGGTGTTGTCTAAAAAACGTGAAGGCGAACGCATGATACTTGTATTTTTAGATAATATAGGATACACTGCTGCAGATAATATTGGAGTTAACAGATTGTCTTATCCTGAATCGATACATATTATCAAAGTCATTTCGGTAAACCGTGTAAGACCAAGACATATTAGGCATGCACTTGAAAACGGTGCAGATGGAATATTTATTGGTGAGTTTCCTGGAGATTTAATGTATGATGAAGTGGAACGTAAAATAGGTATGGTTAAAGAATGTATTTCTGAAATGGGTCATAATCCAGAACGAGTAACATTTTCTAAAGTTTATATTCCATACTTTACAGGACTTGCACGGAAATTAACGGACTTTGATAAAAAGATTGTTGAACTTAATGAATCAGAGTAAATGCTCTGCATAATATTTTTTAAAAAAATAGGATATTTCGGCTTTAATCGCCGAAATAATCAATTTCTTTTTTAACAATTTCTTTTTTACCATTAAACACATCTAAATCAAGTGCTTTACTTCTAAATGAAACAATAATGGTACATATCGCATCACCAGTAACGTTTACTGCAGTTCTGAACATGTCGAGAAGGTGGTCAATTCCCATAATGATGCCTATTGCATCAACAGGCAAACCAACAGAATTAAATACCATATTCAACGTAATCAATCCAACTGAAGGAACTCCTGCTGTACCAACAGAAGCCATCACTGCTGTAAAGACTACTGTAATGAGAGCTGATGTTCCCAGGTCAATTCCATAAGCCTGGGCTGCAAACATGACTGCACAACCTTGCATAATTGCCGTTCCATCCATATTTATTGTTGCACCTAAAGGGATTGTGAATGATGAAATGTCACGTGAAACACCCATTTCGCTGAGTTTTTCCATATTCAGTGGAATTGTAGCATTTGATGTTGATGATGAAAATGCAAAAAACATAACTGAAATGAATCGTTTAAAGAATTTTATTGGATTTAGCCGTGTTAATATAACCATTATTGATGGATACACGATAAATGCCTGTATTGCTAAACCTAAAAGTACACATCCGATGTATTTAAGTAAGGGCATCAGTCCTCCAAAACCGAGACCGGCAAAAGTTTTTGCCATTAAACAGAATACACCAATAGGTGCAAATTTCATCACAATGGAAGTCATTTCCATCATGATTGTATTTCCTTCCTCAAACAACTTGTTAACAGTTTTGGTTTCTTCTCTTAATTTAGCTAATATTATACCAATAAGCACTCCAAAGATAATTACAGGTAGCATATCTCCAGCCGCAAGGGAGTTGATTGGGTTATCGGGGATGATGTTTATAAGGGTGTCTGCCATGGATTGTGTAGCTGTGAGATTTGCTTGTGCAAGGCCAGCCATGTTTAAGCCTTCACCAGGTTTAATGATTCCTGCTATTAGAAGGGCAATTGTAATTGCTAATGCGGTAGTTAAAAGGTAGATAAGAATTGTGGTTCCACCAATTTTACAGATTTTCCTAATATCTGATATTGAAGCTACTCCAACAACTATTGAACAGAACACAAGTGGCACTACTAACATTTTCATTAATTTAATAAATACTGTACCACCTATATAGAAAACATTGTCTATAAGCACTATGTCTTTAATAAAAGGATCTTTGACCCAAAAATTCAATATCAATCCTACGATAAATCCTAAAATCATTCCGATTAATATCCAATTTCCAAGACTTATTTTTTTGAATTTATCTAACATTTTACACTCCAAATTTTTTTCATATAGTTATTTGTTTTTCATGTTTAAAAAAATTTAGTTGTATTTATGTTGATTCTCATTATTTCCAATAATTCTTTATAATTATTGATAAAATTTCATTTATCTTAATAGTGAAAGAATACTCTGACCTCTTTAAGGTCGGAGATGAATTTCACAAAAAGGCATCTGAAGATATTAGTTTTCAAATGCTCTCTCTATTTCTTTATATATTATTTATTATTTAAATTAGTTTATAATTAATTTTAAAATTGTCTCTAAAATGGAATTTTAAGTGTTTTTTATGAAATGTGTTAATCTGGGTTTGAAGGTTAGGTTGTATCCAGATGGGGATATGATGATTAAAATTAATCAGAATATAGGTAATTCCAGGTTTACATGGAATAAACTCTTAGAATACTATAAAGAAACCTATAAATTATTCAAATT
>NZ_OMWD01000008.1 GCF_900314695.1 uncultured Methanobrevibacter sp.
TAATGTTACTGGAAATGAATTTGATCATGATTTGTCCAATAACTGTGCTAATGCGTCTGTATTGATTAATCCTGCTTGTGATATGGAGGTTGTAAAAACGGTAAATGAAAGTAATCCGAACTATAGGGACAATGTGGCTTGGAGTATTGTTGTTAGAAATAATGGTCCTGATGTTGCTCATGATATTGTTGTGAATGATGTTCTTCCTAAATCCTTGGTTTGGGTTAGTGATAACAGTAATGGTAAATACAATCCTAAAACTGGTATTTGGACAATTGCTCAATTAAATTCTGGTGCATCAATTCGTTTAAACATTGTTGCTATGGTAAATGAAACTGATATTACACAAAATAATGTTTCTGTTAGTGCTCGTGAGTTTGATTATGATTTGAGTAATAATAATGATTCTGAAATAATTGATGTTTCTCCGGCTTCTGATTTGGCTAAATAATGGTCCTGATGTTGCAACTGGTGTTGTGGTGACTGATGTCTTGCCTGATGGTTTTGTTTATGTTGATTCTGTTTTGGAGAAAGGTAGTTATTCCGATGGAGTTATTAACATTGGTAGGCTTGCTGTTGGTGAGAGGGTTATTTTGGAAATAATTTGTAAAGTTGAAAATACTGGTCGTTTTGTCAATATTGCTAATGTTACTGGAAATGAATTTGATTATGATTTGTCCAATAATCGTGCTAATGCGTCTGTATTGATTAATCCTGCTTGTGATATGGAGGTTGTAAAAACGGTAAATGAAAGTAATCCGAACTATAGGGATAATGTGGCTTGGAGTATTGTTGTTAGAAATAATGGTCCTGATGTTGCTCATGATGTTATTGTGAATGATGTTCTTCCAGGTTCACTTATTTGGATTAGTGATGACAGTAATGGTAAATACAATCCTAGAACTGGTATTTGGACAATAGCTCAATTAAATTGTGGTGTAGAAATTCGTTTAAACATTGTTGCTATGGTAAATGGAACTGGTATTACACAAAATAATGTTTCAGTTACTGCTCGTGAGTTTGATTATGATTTAAGCAATAATAATGCTTCAGAGATTGTTGAAGTTAATAAAACTGCTGATGTATCAATTGTAAAAATTGTTGATGATTCAAATCCCTTATATGGTAATTTAATTACATGGACTTTAATTGCCAAAAATAATGGTCCTGATAAAGCCACATCTGTAGCTGTAGAAGATATTCTGCCTAAAGGATTGATATTGGTTGATGTGGTGACAACCAAAGGATTTTATGATAAAGGTGTTTGGTATTTGTGTTGTTTGGAAAATGGTGAAGAGGAGTCATTAGATATTATTTGCGAAGTCAATACAACAGGAAATATTACTAATTATGCTTCAATCACTGCTGAAGAGGATGATCCAAATATTCACAATAACGTTGACAATGAAACAATTGATGTTCCATTGACTGTTGATTTGGAGGTTGTCAAACAAGTATCAAACAAAAACCCTTATTATGGTGAAAATATTATCTGGTTCATTTCCATTAAAAATAATGGTCCTGATAATGCAACAAATGTTGTTTTGAATGATTTATTGGATGAAAATTTAATCTATAATTATTATACAGCATCTGTTGGACAATTCATAGGAAATAACTGGGTCATTGAACAATTGAATAGTAAAGAAACTGCATATTTAAACATCTCATGTATGGTTAATGGACTTGGCATCATTTATAATCATGCATCTGCTAATTGCAGTGAATATGATTTGAATATGTCTAATAATAATGATTCAGAGTTCATTGATGCTTTGCCTGTAGCAGATTTATCTGTAATAAAAATTGTCAATGTATCAAATCCGAATTATGGTGAATTTATAAAATGGACTGTAATAGTTTCAAATAATGGTCCTAATAATGCAAGTGGGGTCATTGTTAGAGATACAATGCCAAAAGGCATAACTTTAATTAAAGCCAGTGATTTTATTTATTCTGATGGAACTTGGTATGTTGGTGATTTGGTTGTAGGTGAAGTTAGGGAATTGGATATGATTTGTAAAGTTTCAGCCACTGGAACTTTCACAAACTTTGCAAGCGTTCAAGGTAACGAATTTGATCCTGATGTAGACAATAATAATGCTAATGAGTCAATTTTTGTTAATCCTGCTTGTGATTTGATAATAACAAAAACAGCCTCTAAATACTATTATAAATTAGGGGATATTATTACATATTCAATTAAATTAACCAACAATGGTCCGGATGATGCTAGAAAAATTGAAGTTAATGATGTTCATGATGATTCTTTAGTTTTGAAATCTTTTAAAGCTTCAAAAGGAAGTTTCAATAAATTAACTCAAACTTGGTCAATTAATAAATTGGCTGCTGGTGAATCTGCTGAATTATTGGTTGATGCTATAGCAACAGGTAAAGGAATTGTTAAAAATATTGTTTCAGCAACTAGTGAGACATTTGATTATAATTTGGACAATAATGAAGATGTTGAAATAGTTAACGTCACTGAAAATGATGAAATTCCTAAAAAACCTGTTAATAAAACTCCTAACACTACTAATAATGATGAAATTGTTAAAAATAGTGAAATCAGTGTAAATAACTTTAGTTTACTTGAAAGTAATGTGGCTGGAAATCCATTTGTATTTTTAGTACTTTCAATAGTGTTTTTACTTATGATTGTAGGTAACAATTTCTCAAAGAAAAGGTAATTTAAAGTAGCTTTAATGCTACTATTTTTTATTTTTTTCAAACGATTTTTCAAAATTTTGCAACTATTAAAATTATTAATTTTCCCTATAATTATTTTATAACTTGCTCTATAAAATAGCCAAATACTGCTTCATTTTTCTAATTAAAACAATACATTTATATAAAACTTCTGACAAATATTTGTTTAGATATTGATGTATTGATGATTTTTTTTAAAAAATCGCATATATCTTCAATATTTTTAATTAATCAAACGAGGTGTAATTGTGTCTGAAGAAGAAATGATTGAAGAAACTTCCGAAGAATATATTGAAGAAGATGATGAAAAATTACCTTTCGCTAAAGCTGAAGTTGTTCGTTTAATGAAAGAAAATTTGGATGACGACAAAATGATTAGGGAAAGAGTAAAAGTTGAAATGAACAAGTTCTTAGGCGATGTTTTAAAAAATGTATGTAAACAATTAAATGATTACCCATATACTACAATTGAATACGAAATGCTTAAGGAATCTACTTACCCTTACACTAATATCGAAAGGATTAATCAAGAAAAAGAAAGAATTTTATTACATTTAGAAGCTATCAAAGCAGATTGTAATGCATTAGCTATGGATGTTCAAAAAACTTTAAAATTAAAAGATGTTGTAGAAGAAGATTCATTTACTGATTTCTCAGCAAATGAAGATGAAGAACTTGAAGAAGAATAATCTTCTTCTTATTTATCTTCGATATGGCTAAAACCTGTTTTTAAATTATGCAATTCCTCTTCGGGAATTTCTAAAACTTTCACATTTTCACTTACGATATTGCTCTGTCCGAATGGATCTAGAATAATTAATGTTGCAGTTCCGTTTCCTTTTTTTAACTCCTGAATATGAGTCAAAGTATTCTTTGCATTGTTTTGTGATTCTTCATCATCAAATAAATTCAATGCCTTTTTAACTGCACTTTCAAAACGTGTCAGCATTCCTTCAATATTTGTTACATATCCTTCTGATTTTGGCCCAGGTTCTACTTTAACGCCAACTTCAGGTATGGAAACTGTTGCAGATTGTGATCTTACAACTCTGGTTGATAATGTGTTTTTATTTATTTCAATAACATATTTTGCAGGGTCATTTTGCTCTAAAGCTATGATGTCACTATGTTTAAATCCGCAGGATGGGCATTGTATTGTTGTTTCTAAAACTTTGCCAAAATGAGGTATTTCAATCTCTTTCATAATTGATTTGGCGACTCCTTCAATACCGCATGCAGGACATTTAATAATCATTTCATTAAGTTCTTCTTCATTCATTTAAAACATATCCTTTTGATTCTAATTTTTTTATAATTTTTTCTATTTTTTCCGGATTTGAAGCACAAATTACTGTATTTCTATAATCTGACAAATCATATAATTTACTTAAATATTCCTTTTTATCTTTATTTTCATTGATATTTTTGATAAATCTCATTGAAGATTTTGCATCTGAAATATTTATGTTTCTAACAAGAGGCTCTTTAAATCCAGTAATGTTGTAGGTAATCTTTTCAATGGAGCCGTTGTTTTCATTGATAATGATATTTATAACATCTTCCAGTTCATCAACACTATTGGTTAATTTTATTGTGGTGCATGCTTTATTTATCACTGATAGGATGCTGTCCATAGATTTTTCAATTGTTTCAGTATTGATAACAACAACATCGTTTTTTTCTGCCTGTTCTAATAGGTGGTCATGAATAATTCTGTTTTCTTTGAAGTAATCTAATTGTTTTCCACCACGATGAATTTGAACTGCTCTTTTAACGAATCTCTCTTTGTGGGAGTCTTCATCAGAACTCAATACAAAGAAGTATATGTTCGCAAATTCCTTAAATTGTTCAATATCTATTAATCCAGGTACTAAATGCACTCCTTCAATAACAATATCATCATAATCGGTAATAGCTCTTTGTATTATTTTTTCAAGTGCTGGAATCACATATGATGCATGTTCATCAAATCCTGCAGATACTAAATCCTCATAATTTTCAAAGCGGGCTTTATTTCTTAGATTCTTATATGCATCATAAGATGAGCTGTGAAGTGCAGGAGCATATTCTTTTCCTATAATTCCACGAACAACAGCTCTAATGAAATCGCTTTCGATTAAATGCTTGATATTTAATTGTTTGGCCAATTCAGCAGCTATTGTTGATTTTCCAATTCCTGATGCACTTCCAATTAAAATAACATAAGGTTTTCTCATCCAACTTTCTCCTTAATTTTTTTTAGTAATACTATATTTATTAATTATTCTTCTTAAAACATTTACATTTATTAATATGAAAAATTATATTTAATAATATAATATTATTTTTATGATTTTTTCAAAAATAGTAGGATAATAAATTACAGGGATAATTATAAATTATAAGTTATAGGGGTGAAATTGTTGTATTCAGTAAAATCAGTTAAAGAAATTCAAGATTTAAATCCATTCGTTGTTGTTGGTTGTGGGGGTGGAGGAGAGAAATTCTCCAATCTCGAAGGAGTAAACGCAATTGGATTCATTGATGATAATGTTAAAAAGCAAGGAAAAGAATTTTGCGGGCATATTGTTTCAGGAAGTCTTGATGAATGTTTAAAACAAGCGCCTGATGCAAAATCTCTTGTGATAATGTTGCCAATTGGTGCTGAAGGTTCAGCTTTAAAATATGCTGTTCAAGCTATCGATGCGGGATTGAATGTAATAACTTCATTTAGATCTTTATCAGTAAGTGATAATGCATCTTTAAAGAAATTTGCTGATTCAAAAAATGTTGTTATAAAGGAAATCGGTCCTAGATTGGATGTTGTTGAAAAGATAGCTGGCATTGCTCCTGAAAAATCTTGTGAAGTTTTACCAAAAATTTCCTATACTCCTAAGGCTCCAGTTATTTTTGTTGGAGGAACCTCTCAAGAGTGTGGAAAAAGAACCACCACTAAACAATTAGGCATATCTTGTATTGAAAGAAATTTAAATCCTGCAATAATTTCAACTGATGAAATGGGATTGGAAGAACCGACTGATTTTAATTTTAGAGCTGGAAGTTTATCTGCAATGGATGTTCCAGCAGCTGTATTATCTGCAATTAAATATGTTGAAGAACATAAAAACCCTGATATTATTTTTATCGAAGGACAATCCAGCTTAACTGAAGATGGAAATCCTCATCCAAGAGGATTGTCAGCAGCAATATTGATTGGATGTGCTCCTGATGCAGTCATTGTGGGTCATAGACCAAATCACCCTTATAGGGAACCTAAAGGCATTGAAGAAGAAATAAGGGCTATTGAAGCTGTTGAACCAACAAAAGTTGTTGGATTATCAATCAATCTTAAAAATGCTGATGAAGGTATGACACTTGATTCATTTGAATCTGAATATGGATTACCTGCTGAAGATGTTTATAATAATGGGGCTTCTAAACTATTAGATGCTATTTTTGAATACTTAGAGGAGTAGTTAAAATGGGGTTTACAGACAATTTAAAAAGAAGTTTGGGATTTGAAGAAACAGAATCATCTGAAAAAAAAGAACAAGAAGGTACTAGCCTCACTGATGTATTTCGCGAATTTGGTGCAACAATAAAATCTGAGGTTACTAATTTTCAAGGTACCTCAAACAATCATCCTCAGGATGAGGTTCATGTACAAGATCATGACTCTAATGTAAACCATAATCCTCATCAAAGTTATAATCCTAATAGGAATTATAATCCTAACCCTAATCCAAGTTATAATTCTTATCAAGATGTGATGCCTCAATCCGCACCTGTATATGATGACTTTGATTATGTAATCACTCCTGAACAATCATTTTATGAGATTGCTCTTATCAGGCCAAAATCAATTGATGATGTTAACTATGTTGTAGATCAGGTTGTTGAAGAAAAAAATCCTGTGATTTTAGATTTGTCTTTCTTGGAAAAAGAAAGTCCTGCTAATTTTAGGCTTGCGGGGGATAAAATTAAAAAAATGAGGCAAAGATATGGTGCTCAAGCATTATTGCTTGCACGTTCTGAAAATAAAAATTTAATCATTATTTCTCCTAAAAAAGTTAAATTGGTTAATAAAAATTAAGTAGATTAATTTCTACTTAAAAATTTCATATATCTTATTAATACATATAATACAATAGCAGTAGCTATGACTGTTTCTATACTTAAAACACTATTTAAGATGATATTTGAACCTATTTTTGATATGACTCCTTTTGTTGCAAGTCCGCTGATAACGAATGGGAAAGTAAATGCGGCAAAGCTTGGATAAAATTCCAGATTTCTATATTCTATTAATTTTGTTAGTGCAAAAATATAAAATATGCATGCAAATATGTACATTATCATTAAAAATTCAATAGATATGTCATTATATGAATTTAAGTAACCTACAATCAATATGCTTAAAACTGCTGTAAAAATGCAAATTAATGGCTTATTGGCATTTGGAATATCTTTATAATTTATATATCTGTATATTACAAGAGGGAATGTGAAAATCATTCCTATAAATCCAACCAAAAAGAAAATAAACCCTATTTCATCAAGATTGTGGGCATGTGCAGTAATCGCTCCCATCGTGATTCCTACAAACACTATCCAGTAGCTGGGATAGACTGTTGAAATATTGAAATTACGAATAATAAAATGGTGGGTAAAGTAAACAATTAGCAAAATATGCAAGGCTACACCCAATATCCAAATACCATATGCAATACTCGGCATAAATGGTGAGATGTATGTAGATAAAATCATCAAACTCATCGAAAATGTACCGGAATTACTTGCAATAATTGGATTTTTGAAATCCTCTTTAATCTTTTTGGGATATAATACTAGTTTGGATAAAATTAAAATTAATAATACGATACCTATTATGCCACAAGCTACCTTTAAAAGGGGATGAGTATCATTTAGGAGATTTCCAAGTGAAAGAAATGCCAAAATCAATCCGCAAATTGGAATAGGTATCTTTTCAATCATATTATATTATTTATTTTTCAATGACTTATTATTGTTGGCCAAGATTAAAGAAACTTAAAGCATTTTTATGGGATACCTTATCTATGTCTTTTTTATCATAGCCTTGTTTTTGTAATTCTCTCACGGTTTTTGGAACTGAAAGAGGGTCTGATGCTTTATTGCTGATGTCACTATTCAGTACGAACCTGTCAAATCCGTATTCGTCCAAAATTGATATTGCTTCGGCTTTGTCCATTTTTTGTGGCTGAATTGTTAAACCAAGCATACAATTGGTATCTATTGCATCGCCAACAACTTGGGGATTAATATGATCAATAACTGCATGTTTTTCATCCATGTGCTGTGGGAGAATATTTAAAATTTCTTTTAGGACATCTTTTTTATTCTTTCGAGGGGTGTGGATAATTACTTTTGAATTTGTTTCATCTGCAATGTCTAACTGTTTTTTAAAGATAGTCAATTCATTTTCTGTTAAATCTTCAAGACCTATTTCGCCGATGGCTACTATTTGCTTGTTTTCAATCCATTGGTATAGTTTTTCAAATATTCTTTCAGGATTGACATTTGAGTTTGTTGGATGTATTCCCAATGCAACTTTTAAATCTAGTCCGTACTCTTTTGCTCTTGATGTATCCAGTTCTAAAATTCTGTTCAAATGGTTTAATAGAATCATTTCGTGTTCTATTTTGTAGGGGTAGTAACTACATGTAATTGCAGTATCAATTCCTGCAATATACATTTCTTTAAAGTCTTCTCCGCTTCTTGAATCTGCATGCATATGTGTATCTATCATATTTATCCCGTTTTATATTTTTATTTGATTATTAATTTGTTTGTTCTGTTTTAAAAAAATATCTGAAATTTTTAATTATTATAAAGTTTTTGGAAGTGTTACTTTCTGCATTTGTTCACTTCAAGAGATTTTATATCTCAAGTAATAAAAATATTATGATACGTAATACTAATAGGTGGTCTTACTGTGATTGAAAACAAATGTTATTTAGAAGATTATGAATCCATTTCAGATGAAGTAAAACATTTAACAAACTCCCTTTCAAGGTTAAAAGTATTGGCGACTTTATACGAACATCCAAAAAGCATGAAGGATTTGACTGCTGATACTGGATTAAGTTATAGTTCCGTATCTAGCACCATGCATAAATTAGAATTAAAGGGTTACATTTACAGAGAATCCAGTAAATATTATTTGTCTAACTGTATGCGATTAAAAATTGAAACTATTTTGGCGTTGAATGAAATTATTTACACTTTAAATAAATTTTTCAATATTTTGGATAAGCATTTGGTTGACATGATTCCCAATGAATCTGTGGCTGAGCTATATCTTATTGGTCAGGCTAATCTGATTGAATCAAGAGACATCGAGGCATATAAAATATATAACTATATTGAGCAGGTCTTAAATCAGGCAAAGGAAGTAAAATGTATTTTACCATTTTATTATGAAAATTTTAACAGACAATTGGATGGATTGGTTGAAAATAAAATTGATGTTGAAGCTATTGTTAGTGATAATATTTTCGATATTTTTGAAAAAGAATCCAAAATTGAAAATTTATCCTCTTTTAGTCAAAATAAGAACTTTTTACTTATAATTACTGATGAAGTGATGGTATTGGGATTATTCAAGGATGATGGTTATTTCGATCAAAATAGGCTATTGACATCAAAAAATGCTGATGCAATTAAATGGGCTGTCAATCTATTTGAAAACTTTAAAAATGGAAATAAATGAGTTTAAACTCATTTATAATATTTTTCCAAGTATTCGTTCAATTTGTCAATGGCGATTCTTTCCTGAGCTTCGGTGTCTCTATCCCTTACAGTTACTTGATTATCTTCAAGAGTATCGAAATCTACAGTGATTGCAAGAGGAATACCGATTTCATCAGCTCGGGCATATCGTTTACCAATGGTTCCAGTTGCATCGTATTCAACTCTAAATCCATTCATTCTTAATTCTTCAGTAAGATTTTGAGCTATTTCACGAGGTCCTTCTTTGTTTACAAGGGGGAACACTCCAACTTGCACTGGAGCAACAGACTTATTGAATTTGAAATAATCCTTATCATCGCTTTCACAGAATGAATGCAATAAAACGGAATAAACTATACGGTCAATTCCAAATGAAGGTTCGATTACATGGGGAATTATCTGTTCACCGGTAATTTCTTCTTCGACATCTTTAAAGATAAGTAATTCTTCATCCACTTCATAAACTTTGTCTAGTTCCACGGTGAATTTTCCATCTTTTTCAAGAGCTGCTTTAATATCTTCAGGTTTTGCATCTTCAATAGCTTGTTTTACTTTAGGTGAATCTCCTTTAAATATTGGTCCGAATTTGGATAAGTTAGGTTTCACTATTGTTTTTTGAACTTTTTTAGGTTCGTCGTATTCCATAAATACTGTTAGTTCATCATTACTGAATTTGGAGTGTGATGATAGGTCATAATCTCCTCTATCAGCAATTCCAATAATTTCGACCCATCCATATTTGTCGGTTTTTACTTCAACGTCCCAACAATCAAGGGCATAATGAGCCATCTCTCCAGCTAAATGTTGTCTGAATCTTAAAACTTCTTCTGGAATTCCAATTTCTGTTAAAAATTTACGAGCTAAATATAATTGGTAAATGAGCATTTCATTGGCAACAATACCTTTTTCCAATGCTTCACGTGCAGTAATTTTTAGAGGTTCTGTGTTGTTTTCCTGTACTTCCTGAGAATTCAATGTTAAAATTTCATTTTCTATCTGTCCGAATTTTGGATGGGTCTTGTCTTTGGGATTTAGAAATATCTCTGCTTCTGCTTGTGTGAATTCTCTTAATCGAATAACTCCCTGTCTTGGTGAAATTTCGTTTCTATATGCTTTTCCAAGTTGAACTGCACCAAATGGAAGTTTTCCTCTGAAAAATCTTTCCAAACGTTTGAATAAAATAAATATTCCTTGGGCGGTTTCAGGTCTCATATAACCTACTTTATCCCCTTTAGCACCAATTTCAGTTTTAAACATTAGGTTATAATTCCAGATACTTGACAATTTTCCACCACATTCTGGGCAGGTTATGTTATTGTCGATAACGATTTGGTCAAGTTCTTCGTTTTCAAGGCTTTCTACATCTTCACCAATAACCTCTTCGATAATGTGGTCTGCTCTAAATACTTCCCCACATTCTTCACATTTACACATTGGGTCTGTAAAGTTATCGACATGGCCTGATGCTTTTAAAACTTCTTTAGGCATTACTGTAGGGCCTTCAATTTCATAAAATCCTTCACCTGAAACGTATTGTTTTCTCCATTTTTGCATGATGTTGTTTTTTAAGCTTGCTCCAAGAGGTCCATAATCTGTAAAACCAGATACTCCGGAGTAAATTTCAAAGGACGGCCATAAAAATCCTCTTTTTGCACTGATGTTTGCCATTTTATCATGATTCATAAATATTATCTCCTAATCTTTTTTCAATTCATAATCTAATTTAACTCTACTGCTTTCTGGGCTAGTTTGTCCCATATATTTGCTTTTTCTATCTGGGTGTCCATACGGTAATTCTGAGGGTGTGGTCATGGTTTCAAATACAATTTGGCATACTCTTTGGCCAGGATAAAGCGCTACAGGCATTGCACCAATGTTGGAAATTTCTAATGTAATTTTTCCTTCAAATCCTGGATCGATGAAACCTGCAGTAACATGCATGGTAACGCCTAAGCGACCCATACTTGAACGGCCTTCAACTCTTGCCACCAAATCATCTGGCACTTTGACATATTCTAAGGTTGTCGCAAGCGCAAATTCATTAGGGTGTATTATAAAAGCTTCACCTTCTTTGACGGTAGTTGATTCCATGTATGAAGCAATGTCTTCTTCATCTTTAGGATCAATGAAAGGTTTTCTAATTACTTTAAATACCTTGAACTCATCTCCTAATCTCATATCAACAGAAGATGGTTGTATTTGTTTCTCATCTAAAAGAGGTTCAATAGATATTTTCCCTTCATTTAAATATTCTTTTATAGTTTTATCACTTAAAATTGCCATATTTTCACACAAACATTATAATTCTTTTTTATATAAATTGTCCATCCTATTAATTACATTATCAATAGTTTCATCAGAATAATCAATTGTAATAGCATCAAATTTGCATGCATTTGTACAAAGGCCGCATCCCTTACAAGTGTCATAATCAATTGAGATTTTGTTGTCTTTTAAGCGTATTGCTTGGAACATGCAAACTTCATTTAAACATTTTTTACACAGTCTGCAGTTATCTTCATGAAGCTTTACTGTAATACCATCAAGTTTTTCTACTTTATTGCTTATGTCCTCATCCAAATTAGGATAAACTTTCCATAAACAGCAGCATGGGCAGCAATGACATATTGTTAAAAGTCCTTCTCCCGGATGTATGTTCATCCAAACTGTATCGATTTTATTTCTTCCAATGAGATGACTTAAACCTGCAGCATCTGCTCTATCAATCTGGGCTAAAGCTTCATCAACTGTTGCTTTTTTACCAATATGCTCTGGAATTTTGTTGGTTGTTGGTCCAAGGAAAATACAACCAATATCATGAGGATAATCTTTACAATCGTTTGAACTTCTGCATAAACATGAATTCATAATTACAATGTCATCGCAGCGTTTAACAACATCTTTAATAATGTCTGTAGGTAAGAATTCAGAGCCTTCGGACTCTATTTTCTTATTGACATTAATGGTATTAGGTATGATAACGATTTCATCATCTTCAAAAAGCATTTTGTCAATGATTTTTTTGTAAGATTCTGATTTTTTTGTAATCTCTGCTATCCAAAATCTCCAGTTGAATATGTATTTGAGAATAAAAATACTAATATCCACATATCTAGGTCTTCTCATTGTTCACCAAGTTTATTTTTTAATCTTCTTAATATCCCTTTAAATGTATGGGCTTCTCTACTAGTTATGAATGCTCTTGAAATAATGTTGTTGAATGTTTTCAAGCCATTTTTCTTTTTATGTTCTGGAATGTCCAGGTAATCTATTAGTTTTTTCATGTCATTTAACAGCAAGTCTTTTTCAACGGCACTGCTTTCATTCAAGCCTTCAACACCAAATTCATGTTTATTTTTAAACAGTTCATAGAATATTATTGCTGCTGCATGGGAAATATTCATTATTGGGTAAGTTGGATCTGTTGGAATGGATACGCAGATGTCGCAGTCGTTAATTTCTTTATTTGAAAGTCCATCTCCTTCTCTTCCAAATAGAATAGCAATTTTATTTGAAGCATTCAATGACTTTCCCAATTCTTCTGGTTTTATAGGGATTCTGGCTAAGTTGTAACTTCCTCCAGCCATCCCTGTTGATGCTACTTTAAAATCTATTCTTTGTGATTGATAGAATTCGTCTAATGTTTTATAGACTTTTGCATTTTCAACAATGTATTTTCCATGAGTAGCTTGATAATAAGCGTCATTAGTTAATGTTGGAGGGTTTATAAGTATTAAATTTTTTAATCCAAAGTTAGCCATAGTTCTTGCAAGAAAACCAATGTTTCCTGGAGTTTCACATTCCACAAAAACTATGTAAATGTTTTCTTTAAATTGGCTTACTTCTTTTTCTTCATTTTCACGAATAAGTTTTGCTCGTGCTTTTCCTCTAGATTGAGTTCTTGTTTTTGATTTTTTAGTGGAAGTTGATTTGGATTCTGTTTTACTGTCTTCTTTATTTTCTGATGAATTGATTGTACTGGTTTCTACAACCTTTTGCTCACTTACAGCAGTGTCTCCCATATTAATCAACTTCTAAGTAATTATTCATAAGATTTTGTTAATAATTCAAGTAAATGCATCACTTTGATATTTTCACAGCCGATTGCATCTAACCCGTCTCTGATATTCAATTCACAAAACGGACAAATGGTAATCACGGCATCAGCATCAGTTTCCTTAACCATTTCTGCTTTTGATTTAGCTAAATCCATTGCAATTTCAGGTTTTCCGGATTTTATTCCACCGCCTGCTCCACAGCATTGGCATGGGTATTTCATTTCATTAAATGTAATGCCAGGAATCATTTCAATAATCTTGCGGGGTGCATCTTTAATGCCTTGCCCTCTACCTAAATGGCATGGATCATGGTATGTAACAGTCATGTCTATGTCCTTTAATTTACTGGTATCCAGTTTATCCACTAAAAATTCGCTGATGTCCATGACATGTAATTTGGAACCGAATTCGGGGTGATTATTTTTGAGTGTAGCTCCACAACCGGAACAAATTGTAATAATTGTATCGTAATCTTTAAAAACTTCTTTATTTTTATCAACAAGGTCTTGAACTATATCTGTTTGGCCTGTTCTCAATAATGGTGATCCACAGCAGACTTGCCCTTCAGGAACATCAATATCGATGCCATTTTCCTTTAAAACATCAACCAACATTTGTCCAATTTCAGGGAATTTGTAGTCAACCATACATCCCGTAAAGAATGCAATTTTTGAGCCTTTATAATTTTCGATTTGCTCTATAAATGGAGTTTTATCTGTTGTTACTGACCTTCCATTTTTAAGAATATTTTCTTTAAATGCTACATGTTCTGGAAGTGGACCTGAACCATTAGCAACTGCAATTGCTCTCATCTTTTCAATTGCATCACCAAATGTATTTATGTTTTTAGGACAAACTGCCAGACATTTTCCACAACTGGTACATTTATATAAACCTTCGTCCAATGCTTCTTTGAGTCTATCAAAGTTTTCTCTTGGGTCGGTTTCAAATTTATCAATGTATCTCATTAAGTAAGGTCCTCCAAATTCCTCTGTTGCTATATTAACAACTGGACAGGTTGAAAGACAGGAATAACATTCGATACAGCTCCTTACTTTTTTTGTATCTTGAGTGTCTTCTTTTGTTATTGAAGTATTTAGCTCACTGCATTTATGATCACATTGGAGGGACAATTCTAAATCTTTTACTTTAGCTTCGATACTTGATTTGTCAACAATTAAATCTTTAATAACTGGAAAGTTCAACGGTTCGATTATTGCGCCATCCTTAATCTCTTTTTGACAGGCAAGAGCACCATTTCCTTTAAACAATATTCCGCAGGATCCACATTGTCCAGCTCTACATGAACTTCTAAAACTGATGTCAGCATCATATTTTTCATTAATTGCTTGAAGTGCATCCAAAACTTTCATCTGAGGTGTTTTTTCTATTTCATAACACTCCAAATGAGGTTCTGAGTCAGTTTCACTATTGAACCTTGAAACATATACTTTAATCATCATTTCCCCTCCGATTTATAAATGCTAATAAAACATCATAATATGAATATTTATATTTAAAACTATTATATAATATATTGTATTAATGATAATTTTGAGGAAAATATATGAATTTAAAAGAATTAGTTACAGGAGTTAATGGTGATAAACATTTTTTACTTGGTAATGAAGCTGCTGTAAGAGGAGTAATAGAGGCTGGTGTTTCTATTGCAGCTACTTATCCTGGAACTCCTTCATCAGAAATTGGAAATGTATTGTCTGTGTTAGCTAAAGATGCAAATATTTATTTTGAATTTTCTACTAATGAAAAAGTAGCCATGGAGGTTGCAGCTACTGCTGCTGCATCAGGGTTGCGTTCATTTACTTTTATGAAACATGTGGGTATGAATGTGGCCGCAGACTCATTCATGACAACTGCATATTCTGGAGTCAGAGGAGGGATGGTAATATTGTCTGCAGATGATCCTTCTCTTTTCTCATCTCAAAATGAACAGGACACCAGGAATTACGCAAGATTGGCCAATGTCCCTATCTTGGAACCGTCCAATTGTCAAGAAGTTAAAGACATGGTTAAATATGCTTTTGACTTGTCAGAACAATTTCAAATTCCAGTAATTGTAAGAACAACCACTCGTGTATCTCATATGAGGGGAGTTGTGGAATTTGGAGATGTTGGAGATAATTCTACAAATAACGAAAATCATTGGAAAAGAGGTCACTTTAAAAAAGACCCATCCCAATTTGTTCCTGTTCCTGCCTTTGCAGGAGATATGCATGTCAGATTATGGGATAAAATACACAAAATTGAAAAAATTACAAATAAAAGTGATTTGAATACAGAAATTGATTTTTCAGCTGACAAAAAGTATGGTGTGATTTCATCAAGCAGCGCTTATAATTATGCTCATGATGTTGTCAAATTCAATAATTTGGATATTGACATTTTAAAATTAGGATTTTCATATCCATTCCCACAGGAAAAAGTAGCAGAATTTTTAAAGGAAATGGATGATGTTTTCATTGTTGAGGAAGTGGATCCAATAATAGAAAAAGAGACATTATCCACAATAGGTGCTAAAAAACTGGATGTTACTGTCCATGGTAAATTGGATGGAACTTTCCCTCTTTATCACGAATTCAATTCTGATGTGGTTTTAGATGGATTCAATAAGATATTGAATTTCAAACAAGTAAGCGATTTAAAATATTCATCAAGCTTAGAAAAATTGCAAGAAGATATTCCTTCCCGTGCACCGGTATTATGTGCTGGATGTCCTCACAGGGCAATGTATTATGGAATAAATAAAGCTATTGAAGAGCTTGGATTGAAAACAGATGATGTGGTATTTGCATCAGATATTGGATGTTATACTTTAGGTATTAATCCACCATATAATGCTGCAGATTACCTATTGTCAATGGGTTCAAGTGTTGGAGATGGCTGTGGATTTTCAGTTTCAACAGACCAAAAGGTAGCAAGTTTTATTGGTGATTCCACATTTTTCCACAGTGGAATTTCACCTTTGATTAATGCAGTTCACAATAAACATAATTTTGTCTTGACTGTTTTGGATAACAGGATTACTGCAATGACAGGAGGTCAACCAAATCCGGGCATTCCTATTGATGGGATGGGTGATGAAGCTCCGGAAGTTTCTATTCGTAAATTAGCTCTTGCTTGCGGATGTGATTATGTACGTGTGATTAATCCGTTTAATTTGGAACAAGTTGTTAAAACTTATAAAGAAGCTTTTGAAAGAAATGATACTGCTGTAATTGTTTCAAAAGCCCCATGTACATTAATAAAAGGTTTAACTAAGAAACCTCCGGTTAATTTTATTGAAAGTAATTGTAATAATTGTGATAAATGTGTAAGTGAACTTGCATGTCCTGCCATTTCAAAAATCAATGGTAAAATTGTTATAGATAAATCTCAATGTGATGGATGCAATGTATGTATACAAGTTTGTAAGTATGGTGCTTTAGAGGCAGGTAGGTGAGAAGATGGATAATCATTATAGTATTTATATTTGTGGTGTTGGAGGCCAAGGAATTATTAAAACTTCAACTATCATTGGTGAAGCTGCAATGAACCAAGGTCTGGATGTAGTAATGAGTGAAATTCATGGAATGTCTCAAAGAGGAGGTTCCGTTTCCACAGAATTAAAAATTGGAGGATATAATTCTTCAATCATTCCAAATGAGGGTGCAGATATGTTGCTTTCTTTTGAACCAATTGAAACAATAAGGGGATTGGATAAGGTGAATAGCGAAACCAAAATTGTCTACAATACTCATCCAATTATTCCTTCTTCATCTGATAAGGCATATCCAAGTGTTGATAGCATAACAAAAACCTTAAAAGAAAATTTTAAATATGTTCTTCCAATTGATGGTACTAAATTGGCTATTGATGCTGGAAGTGTTTTAGCACTTAATATGGTTCTGTTAGGGGCTGTGACTGCTGATGACAATTTCCCATTATCAAAAGATTCAGTCATTGATGCAATGAAAAATAATTTAAAACCTAAATTCCATGATATGAATTTAAAAGCTATTGAAAGTGGGTACAAATCAATTAAAGGTTAAATATTTAAATACTATTTAAAATAAATCTTTTACTAGATTAATGAGTTGTGGTATTATGACTTACAAAATTGATAATGCAATTGTAAAAAAAGATGTAACTGGAAAACTTACATTAATTGATCCAGATAATGTTTTTGCTGATGAAGATGCATTCATTGCTATTAAAAGTGATGATTTAATTACTATTCAACTTTTAATTAATGGTATTTTAAAAAATGATTTTAAAAGTTGGAGGGAATTGGGAGCAATTCCTGAAAATGAATCCCTTAAAAATCTTTTTGTCCGCTTAGGATATTCAAAAGAAGATGTAGCTAATATGATTAAAGAATTTTAATTATTCTTTACTTTTTTTTATTTTCTTTTAATTTGTTTTTTTGAAATTTGTTCTAAATCAGTTATTTAATCTGTGTTTTTGTTTGGTGAAGGTTAATATATCTAAAATTAGAATGGATTTTTAAATAAAAATAATTTGTAGAAAAGAGATTAGTCTTTTCTATAAGTTTTCAATATCTTCGGTCTCTAGTATTTTAACATTGCTATCTTTTAAGGCATCGATAGCTTTTTCCATATTTTCTAATCTCATAACTACAATAGCTTCATCGGTTTTGCTGCTTACAAATGCATATAAGTATTCTAAATTAATACCTTTTTCATCAAAAACAGCTAATGTAGAATTTAATCCATTAGGTTCGTCTGGAACTGCTAAAATAATTACTTCATTTTCTTTTACAATAAATCCATCTTTTTCAAGAGCATCTATTGCTTTTTTGTTATCTGAAACAATTAATCTTAAGATTCCGTATTTTGTTGTATCTGCTATTGAAAGAGCACGAATATTAATGTTTTCTTGCCCCAATGTGTTAATAGCTTTTTTAATTCTTCCTTCTTTGTTTTCTACAAAAATTGAAATTTGTTTCACTGACATTTTTTCACCTATTCAAAATTCCTTTCATCTATTACGCGTACAGCCTTACCTTCACTTCTTGGAAGAGATTCTGGTTCACAGATTGTAACATCAACTCTAAGTCCAGTTTCTGATCTGATTGAAGCTTGGATTTGTTTTTCTACTTTTTCCATTTCTTTCATTTCGTCTGAGAATAATTCTTTTGAAGCTTCTACTTTAACTTCGACTTCATCTAAAATATCTGGTCTTGTTACATGAATCATGTAATTAGGACTGATTCCCTTGATTTTGAGCAATGCTTTTTCAATTTGTGATGGGAATACCATAACACCTTTGATTTTTAACATGTCATCGCTTCTTCCAGTGATTCTGGTCATTCTAACTGTTGTTCTTCCACATTCACATTTTTCTTCGATAAGTGAAGTCAAATCTTTTGTTCTAAATCTTAAGATGGGCATTCCGGTTTTGGTAAGAGATGTTAAAACAAGTTCTCCTTTTTCACCATAATCCAGGGTTTCACCAGTATCTGAATTAATGATTTCAGGGTAAAAATGATCATCTTGAATATGCATTCCATTTTGATAACTGCATTCCTGAGCTACTCCAGGACCCATTACTTCTGTTAAACCGTATATGTTGTGGGTTTTGATTCCAAGGGATGTTTCAATTCTTTTTCTCATTTCATCGGTCCACATTTCAGCTCCATGAATTCCTGCTTTTAGGTTTATGTCTTCAAGGGAAATGCCTGATTTTTCTCTGGATTCTCCCAAATACATTGCATAGGAAGGGGTACAAGTTAATATGTCACTTTGGAAATCTACCATAGTGTCAAGTTGTCTTTGTGTATTTCCAGCTGAAATTGGTATTGTAATTGCACCCATTTTGTTTCCTCCATGGTGAATACCAAAACCACCTGTAAATAAACCGTATCCGTATGCATTTTGGATGATGTATTCTTTTTCTGCACCAGCCATTTTAAGACCACGTGCAATACATTCTCCCCAGATTTCCAAGTCTGCTTGTGTGTAAGCGGTTACTGTTGGTTTTCCGGTTGTTCCAGAAGAAGCGTGCACTTCAACGATATCTTCGCGAGGAACTGCAAGTAATCCTAAAGGATAAGCTTCTCTTAAATCGCTTTTTGTAGTGAATGGAATTTTTTCAATATCTTTTAAAGTTTTGATGTCTTCAGGTTTAAGCCCTATTTCGTCAAATCTTTTTTTATAAAATTCTATATTGTCATATGCATGTTTTACAGTCTTTTGAAGTCTTTCAAGTTGAAGTTCTTCTTTTTTCTCTTTGCTCATACATTCGGCTTCTTCATTCCAAAACATAATATCCCTATTTATTTTAATATGTTTAATTATTAGTGGGTAATAATATAAAAATTTATAATTTTGTTTAATTTTTCATATGGTTAAGCAAATTATATGATGTACATTATTGTACATGGATGTATATTTATGCTAATATTTATATATTATTTAATAGTATATAAATAATATGTTATAGATTAATATTATTTTTTTATAGAGGTAATTATTTATGGACGTAATGGTTTTAGCAATTGTATTTATAATTTACATATTTGCTTTAGTTTTTGTAGGTTATTATGCATACAAAAAGACAAATTCCTCTGAAGATTTTATGATAGCTGGTAAGGATACACATCCCTTTATCATGGCAATGAGTTATGGGGCAACTTTTATTTCAACAGCGGCTATTGTTGGTTTTGGAGGAGTTGCAGGGCAATATGGTATGAGTGTTTTATGGTTGGCATTCTTAAATATTATTATTGGTGTATTCATAGCTTTCGTATTTTTAGGAAAAAGAACTCGTCGTATGGGTCATGCATTAGAATCATTGACTTTTCCTGAGTTTTTAGGAAAACGTTTTGACTCTAAGTTCATTCAATCTGTTTCAGGGTTAATTATTTTTTGTGCAATGCCTATTTATGCTGCAGTGGTATTGATTGGAGCAGCAAGATTTTTAGAATCTTCCTTGTTAATTGATTTCAGTATCGCTCTTTTAATATTGTCAATTATCATCACATTCTATGTGCTTTTTGGTGGAATTCGTGGTGTAATGTATACTGATGCATTGCAAGGAACAATTATGGTTGTTGCAATGGTATTTTTACTTGTATTTGTATACTGGTTGCTTGGAGGAGTCGACACAGCAAATACAGCTCTAACGAATATGGGCAATCTGTATCCTGCCGATGCTATGGCTACTGGTGGAACAGGTTGGACATCGTTCCCGAAATTTGGAACACCTTTCTGGTGGTCATTAGTATCTTCAACATTAATTGGTGTAGGTATTGGGGTATTGGCACAACCTTCATTGATTGTAAGATTCATGACTGTTAAATCAGACAAAGAATTAAACAGATCTGTTTTAATTGGTGGAATATTCATTGCAGTTATGCCAACTACTGCATATATCGTAGGTTCTCTTTCAAATGTATATTTCATGGATAAATTGGGAAAGATTGCAGTGGATGTAGTTGGAGGAAACATTGATAAAATCATTCCGACATTCATTACAATGGCACTGCCTGAATGGTTTGTTTATATTTTCCTGCTCTCTTTAATCGCAGCGGCAATGTCAACAATATCTTCACAATTGCATACTCAAGGTACAGCATTTGGTGTGGATATATATCATACTTTAAGGGCTAAATCAAAACAAAAACTGGATGAAGTATCAATTTCAAGAATTGGGATTTTAATTGCAATCATTTTAGCATTGGTAATGGCATTTTTACTTCCGGGAAGTGTTGTTGCACTTGGAACAAGTCTATTCTTTGAAATTTGTGCAGCTGCATTCTTACCAGTATTTTTAGGTGCTCTTTACTGGAAAGGAATCACTCGTCTTGGAGCTATTGCAGGAATTGTATCCGGAACTTTCGTTAGTTTGTTCTGGTTAACATTTGTATTCAAAAAGACTGCGGTAGGTCTTGGAATCTGTAAATTTATATTTGGTGTTGAAACAATTCTCCCTGCTGCTCCATGGCCGTTTATTGATGTAATGTTAATAGCAGTTCCTGTTTCAGCAATAATTACAATTATTGTAAGTTTGATTACAAAGCCTCCTGCTCAAGAGGTAATTGATAAGGCATTTAAAAACATAGACAATAAAGGAAGTGATGCATGATGATTTTAGGAATTGAGGATCCATTAATCTGGGGTGTTTATGTTGGAATTATCTTATCCACACTTTTGTGCATTGTTTATGGTATTGTAAACTGGAATAAGGGAGATTAAACTAGTTTTCTAATGGAAAGAAAGTAAATTGCTTTCTTTCTTAATTGATATTATTGGAGTGAGTTATTTCAATATAACTCCAATTTTTTTTGTTGTACTAAAAATAGATTTTTCAAATAAAATTAAAATGCTGAAAAATAATATTTGATGGGATTAATAATCCTAGTTAAATAGGGCTATTTTTCCCATGATTTTTTTTTAAAAAAAGTAGATGATGGATATTCATCCAAAATCTATTTTAATAATCCCATTGCTCCAAGCATAGATTGGAGACCTAATATGATAATAGCGAGACCACCGATAATTTCAATGTAATCCGCATATTTTATAGCAACTTTAGTTCCAAAAGCTCCAAGTAATAACCAGATGACTACTGCAATTAAACTTAATCCACCTAAAATAAATGGATTTACATGTGCTACAGCACCTTGAGAAGCTAAAATTAAGTTTTCTATGTTTCCAAATATAAGCAAACCTGTAAATGGTGCATATTCTTTCCAATCAACCATTTTATTCACCACTTTTAACTGACCTAATATGTTTTACAGCATCATAGATTGCTTTAACACCCAATATAAAAATTGCAAGTCCACCAATGAATTCAATGTAATTTGCATATTGGATTGCAGCTTCTGTTGCCACTGTTCCGATTATTAACCAAACGATTACTGCAAGTATACTTAGTCCACTTAAAATCTTAATATTAACACCTTTTACAACACCCTGGGATGCTAAAATAAGGTTTTCTATATTTCCAAAAATGATTAAACCAATGAATGGCAAATATTCTTCTAACAAATTATCACCGTTTATTAATTTTAATGCTATTACTATTTAAATGTTAAATATTTTATGCTTATTAATTATATTTTGTCTTATTTTTGAAAAATATATGTATTTTTTCCACATTAATTTAAAAAAAGAAAAATATATTACAGTTTAATTTTTAAAATAATTCTATGAATGATTTATTTGACAATTTCGGAAGAATTGAAAAAAACGACCCCGAATTTTATGAAATTTTTAAGAAGTTTGCATTTGATGAGGTGCTTGAATTTTCATCATTAAATGAAAATGAATCAGTTTTGGTAATTTTGGCTAGCTTAATTGCATGTCAATCTCCGAAGGCATTTAAAAAGATTTTAAGTTCTGCTTTAGATAACTATGTAACTCCTAGGGAAGTTAAAGAACTACTCTATCAATCTGTGCCTTATGTCGGATTTGGTCGTGCACATAATTTTTTTGGAGTAGTTATCAAAGTTTTCGACAAAAAAGGCATTAAAATGCCATTGGATATTATTCCTGATGTTGCTGCTGAAAATAAATACAAATCAGGCCGTGAAATTCAAGAAACATATTTTGGAGTTGAACTGATTAAGTTGATGGATGATTCCACTCTCGAAGGTCAACAGCACATCAATAAATTTTTGGAAAGTCATTGTTTTGGCGATTTCTACACACGGGAAGGGTTAAATGATATTCAAAGGGAATTGATTACTTTCACATTCATCACTACTTTAGGAGGTTGTGAAAATCAACTTAGGGGTCATATTCAAGGTAATTTGTCAGTTGGCAATGATAAAGAAAAGTTAATTTCTGCCATTACTGTGATGTTGCCTTATATTGGATTTCCAAGATCTCTTAATGCAATATCTATTGTAAATGAGATTTGCGAATAGCTAAATATATATACTATAATAGTTCACTTAGTAACAAGCGAGTTGGTTATTATGATATACAAGTGTACTATTTGTGGCCATATACACAATGAAGAAGCAACAGGAGTGTTATTAAAAGATTTGGATAAATGTCCTATATGTAAACAGGATATATCCAAGTTTGTTGAAGTTGAAAACTCAAAATCAACTGAAAATTCTGATGTGGAAAGTTTGGAACTTGCATACGATAAGAATTTTGCAAAAAGCGATAAAGACATAAGGCAAATGGATGCAATACACCAAATGGCAATAACTGGTGAGAGTATTGTTGCAGCAATGTATACTGACTTTCCAATGCCTAATTGGGATGATATTTTGCTTTTGGGTTGTCAGTTAAATCCACAGCCATTGGAAAGTGATGTTGAAGTCAATACTCAAACAATCATCGGTAAAAACGCTAAAAAACCTTTAATCATTGAAAGTCCTATTTACATCACTCACATGTCCTTTGGTGCTTTGTCTCGTGAAACAAAAATAGCTCTGGCAAAGGGAAGTGCAGCTATAAAAACAGCCCAGTGCAGTGGTGAAGGTGGAATTTTAGTCGAAGAAATGGACAATGCTTATAGATATATTTTTGAATATGTCCCAAACAAATATTCCGCTACTGAAGATAATCTAAAAAATGCCGATGCGATTGAAATTAAAATAGGTCAATCTACAAAACCGGGTCTTGGAGGCCAGCTTCAAGGTGAAAAGGTAACTTCTGAAATTGCAGAAGTTAGAGGTAAACCGATTGGTGAGGACATTCACTCTCCTGCAACAATTCCTGGAATTTCAACAAAAGAAGATTTGAAGGAGTTGGTTGATGATTTAAGACATCGTTCAAAGGGAAGACCTATTGGTTTAAAATTTGCTGCAGGCCATATTGAAGATGATTTGGAACATGTATTATATGCTGAACCGGATTTCATTACAATTGATGGGAGAGGCGGTTCGACTGGTGCAAGCCCTCAATTGGTAAGAGACTCCACTTCTGTTCCTACAATATATGCGCTTTCAAGGGCTCGCAAATTCCTGGATAATCATAATTCAGAAATTGATTTAACTATTACTGGTGGTTTAAGAGTTTCTTCTGATTTTGCTAAAGCTTTGGCTATGGGTGCTAATGCAATAGCTATTGGAACTGGAGCCATGATTGCGGCAGCTTGCCAACAATATAGAATTTGTGATACTGGAGATTGTCCTGTTGGTGTTGCAACTCAAGATGATGAATTGAGAAAAAGATTGAAAATAGAAACTGCTGCAAAAAGGGTTGAAAATTATTTGAGAGTTTCAACAGAAGAGTTAAAAACTTTTGCAAGAATTACTGGACATAGTGATGTTCATGATTTGAATATTGGTGATTTATGCACAGTAAACTCTGAAATTTCAGATTATACTGATATTGGGCATGTTTAAAAAAAGTTTGAGTATTAATGTTTGACATTAATACTTGAATTCATAACTTTCTTCAATTTCCATCATATTTCTTATTTCAGCTGTAGCGTTGTTCAGGAAAAATACTCCCATTTCCCAGCCGTTTGCCTTGTATGCATCAGCGATTTCTGGCATAAGTTCAAATGCTTTTTCAACAACTGCTTCATTTTTGGTTAAATCTGCAGTTCCGTAATATCTTAAAAAATGTTCTCCATCCCATGTTGCTATTTCAACATTTGGATTTACTTCCATTTGTTTGTAAACCTCTTTAAATGTTCCCACTCCAAAGTAAATTTTGTCTTCATATAACAAGTGGAAACCTAACGGTCTTACTTTTGGTTTTTCTCCATCTACAGTTGACAAGTAGAATACTTCTGCTTTTGTTAAAATTTCATCGACTTTTTCAATTGACATCTTATCACCTTGTCTTAATTATTTGTTTGTTACTTATTAATAGTTGTAATGGTTATTACAGTTATTTTCCGATGTGATGACTTTTGATGTTTAATTAATTATAGTTCGTAATTTTTTATATTTTGGCATTATATCTAAATTAGGGTATTTTAATTTGATTTAATTTTTTCGATATGTTATTTATATAGATATTTCATAACAAAACTTTTATATTTATGTTGTTATAAATCGTATCAGTTATTAATTTAGATTTATAACGAAATTCTTAATGTTTGTATGTTAAATTTGAAAAAATCATATAATTTTTAGAGAATTTCTTCATCGATATGAAAATATTTATATATCATTTTTAAGTTATATAGTATTGCTACTCATGATATTAAATTGTAATTGAGATTGGTGGAATGAATGGGGGAAAACATTAGAGAAGTGAATATAGAAATTTATTCATGATATAATGTTATTTTTTGATAATGTACGTTATCTGTCCATGATTCAATGGTTAATGTTAATGCAGATTAACTTATTTGGATAGTAGGTACATTTTTACATATCAAAGTCTATTGCTTTTTATTAATCTTTGATTATCCTATTTTGATGTCTGATAGTATTTTTGATAATTTACTAAATGGAGACAAACTATGAAATCTATGAAAAAATTGTTATTTATAGTTATTTTGGCTTTAATCGTAGCTGTAGGCGTAGGTTCATGTGCTGCCGGTTTGTTTGACTTTGGTAGCGGTGATTCTAATTCTACTAATGGTAATGTATCTGGTGAAATTAATCTTGCTGCAGCTGCAAGTTTAAAAAACGCCTTTGATAAAGATTTAATTCCTATGTTTGAAAAACAACATCCTGGTGTAAAAGTTACACCTACTTATGCTTCAAGTGGTGATTTACAAACCCAAATTGAAAATGGTTTAAAAGCAGATGTATTCATGTCTGCTGCAAATAAACAGATGAACGCTTTAGCTAATAAAAGTTTAGTCGACAATAAAACTAATGTTCAATCTTTAGAGAACAAAGTTGTTTTAATTGTACCAAAAGACTCAAAAGCTAATATATCTTCATTTGATGATTTGAAAAAAGTAAATGGTACTATTGCTATCGGTGATCCTGAATCCGTACCTGCTGGACAATACGCTAAAGAAGTATTGAACAATACTGGTATTTGGGGCGATGTTGAATCTAAATTATCATTAGGTACTGATGTAACTGCAGTATTAAACCAAGTATCTCAAGGATCTGCTGATTGTGGTATTGTATATGCTACTGATGCTAAATCTGATGACAATGTTAAAGTAGTTTGCGAAGCTCCTGATAGTGCTTTAAAAACTCCAGTCATTTATCCTGTAGCAGTTCTTTCAAATGCATCAAACCCTGATGGTGCACATGCATTTGTTGACTTCTTACAAACTAAAGAAGCTAAAGACGTATTTGTAGAATATGGTTTTACTATCCACGAATAGATTTTTTGTGAATAATAAGTAATGTTAAGGGAGATATGAGCATGGCGATGGATTGGTCCCCTATTGGAATCTCAATGAAAACTGCAAGTATATCAATCCTTATAACCTTTTTTTTAGGTTTGATTGTTGCTTGGTTTCTTGTTAAGATTAAAAACGACACAGCAAAAATTATACTTGATGGAATTTTTACACTACCTCTTGTATTACCTCCTACTGTAGTTGGATTTTTCTTATTGTATATTTTTGGTGTCAGAGGACCTATCGGAAAGTTTTTCATTGAATTTTTTGCAGTAAAAATAGCTTTTTCATGGTGGGCAACTGTTATCGCTGCTGTCGTCATGTCTTTTCCTTTAATGTATCGTTCCGCTAGAGGCGCATTTGAACAAGTTGATTCCAACCTGTTGGATGCTGGCCGTACATTGGGGATGTCTGAGTGGAAAATATTTTGGAAAGTTTTATTTGCAAATGCATTGCCTGGAATTATCAGTGGTGGAATTCTTGCTTATGCTCGGGGTTTAGGTGAATTTGGTGCTACTGCTATGCTTGCAGGTAATATTGCCGGACAAACCAGAACACTTCCTATGGCAGTTTATTCTGAAGTGGCTGCAGGAAATATGGGCGAAGCTTCTTATTATGTAATAGTCATTATCATCATAGCATTTATTGCTATTTTCATTATGGATTTCATTTCCATACGTAAGGAAAATCAATGGAAATAAATAATAATTAATAGATGTTAAATTTACTACTGGAGATAGATTATGAGTAATAAAGTGTTAAAATTCAATATCCAAAAGAAACTTAAAGAATTTGACTTGAATATTAGTTTTGAGTTGAAAAAAGGATGTTTGGGTATTCTTGGTCCTTCTGGATGTGGTAAAAGTATGACACTCAAATCTATTGCAGGTATTGTTGATCCAGATAATGGATTTGTAAGTTTGACTTCAGATAAAGAAAATGTTTATTTTGATTCTAATAACAAGATTAATATAAAGCCTCAAAAAAGAAATGTAGGTTATCTATTTCAGAATTACGCTTTATTTCCTAACATGACTGTTGAAGAAAATGTGGCTGCGGGTTTGGCAAAAGACCATGATGAAAAGATAGTTTCAGATATGATTGAACGTTTTCATTTAAGTGGTTTGGAAAATAGATATCCTCGACAATTGTCTGGAGGTCAGCAGCAAAGGGTTGCATTAGCTCGTATATTGGCATATGGACCAGATGTCATATTGTTTGATGAACCGTTCAGCGCGATGGATACCTACTTAAAAGAACAGTTGCGTGTAGAACTTGTTAATTTGCTAACTAACTTTGATGGACTGTCTATTTTAGTTACTCATGACCGTGATGAGGCCTTTCAGTTTTGTGATGAACTTCTGATATTGGATGAAGGTCAAATTATAGCAAAAGGAGATACTCGAGAATTATTTGAGAATCCAAAAAAAGTTCAAGTCGCCAGACTTACTGGTTGTAAAAACATTTCAAAAATAGAGATTATTGACGAATATCATCTAAAATCATTGGATTGGGGAATTATGCTGGAAGTATCTGAAAAAATTTCACCAGATATTACTCATATCGGAATAAGGGCACATGATTTTGTGGCTGCTAAAAAAGATGATGTTAATTCTTTTGATACTTTAAATTCAAAAAAATTAGAAATGCCGTTTGAATGGAGAATATCATTATCAAATGGTTTATCGTGGATACGTGAAAAAAGGATTCATGACCATGATTTTGAAATTCCGGATTATCTTAAAGTTGATCCAAAAAATATAATATTGCTTGAAGAGTAATTATTTATCTTATACTATTTTTTATATTTAAAACAATTTTCCTGATGATTGTCAATTATTCCGACTGCTTCAAGATAGGAATAGATAATTGTTGGGCCAACAAACTTCATTCCACGTTTTTTCAAATCTTTTGAAATCTTTGAGGATAAGTCAGATTCGGTTAAATATTCATGTTTTATAACTTCACCGTTGGTAAATCCCCAAATATATTCATCAAAACTTCCAAATTCCTTTTGAATTTCGATGAATGCCTGTGCGTTGTTAATGGCTGATGTGATTTTACCTTTGTGGCGGATAATGCATTTATTTTCCCTTAACTCATTAACTTTATTTTCATCATAATTGGCTACTTTAACAACATCAAAATTATCAAAAGCTTTTTTAAAGTTTTCACGTTTTTTTAAAATTGTAATCCATGATAATCCTGCTTGAAATGACTCTAAAACTAGAAATTCAAATAATTCTCTATCATCATGAGTTGGAACTCCCCATTCTTCGTCATGATATTTGACATATATGTTTTCTACATCGGTTGCCCAGCTGCATCGTTTTTTGTTCATAGGAATAGTTATTATTTGCTTTGTTTAAATATATTTTTAGGAAAATTTTAATACTATTAATTATCCTATTTGGAATATTAAGTAAAGTTTAATTGTCATTGTTGATAAAGAAAATATTGAGGTTATATTTATTGATATAGTTATCATATGTTTTTTTAAATCATGTTAAAAAATTATAGGTAGTTAAAAAAAGATTTTATGAGGGATTTGAAATGAAGTTAGGTATGGGAATGATGAGACTTCCGCTTTTGGATGAAAACGACTTTACAAGTATTGACTATGAGCAGTTAAATGAAATGGTGGATGCATATATGGATGCAGGTTTCAATCATTTTGACACAGCATATATCTATCATGACGGTGTAGGTGAAATTGCATTTAAAAAATCTGTTGTTGAAAGATATCCTAGAGAATCATTTAAAATAGCAACTAAATTACCTTTATTTGTAATTACAGAAGAATCTCAACTGGAGCCAATATTTGCAGAACAGCTTAAAAATTGTGGTGTTGACTACTTTGATTACTATATGCTGCACAATGTAAGCGGATTTACAGAAAACGCATGGAAAAATGTTGATTTATATTCATTTATCCAGAAGAAAAAGGAAGAAGGTTATATTAAGCATATTGGTTTGTCCACTCATGGGAATTCTGAATTTTTGGAAGAACTATTATTTGAACATCCTGAAATTGAATTTGTACTGCTTCAGATAAACTATCTTGACTGGGAAGATGAATCAATAGAATCCAGGAAATGTTTGGAAATTGCAAGAAAATATGGTAAACCTGTAATGATTATGGAACCTTATAAAGGGGGATTTTTAGCTGATGTGCCTGAAGAAGCTGAAAAAATAATGAAGGATTATAATCCTGATAGATCTGTAGTTTCATGGGCAATGAGGTTTGTAGCAAATCTTGATGATGTTTGTGTTGTTTTGACAGGTGCAAGTAACCTGAAACAACTTGAAAACAATATTCATGAGTTTAAAAATGCAGATCCATTGAATGATGATGAATTAAAGATTATTGAAGAAGTTTCCGAAATCATTAACAGTAACATTACAGTCGATTGTACAAAGTGCAGATACTGTGTTGATACTTGTCCTGAAGAAATTGACATCGCAAAGATCTTTGATTTATATAACAAACATAAACTTTTGGAAATTGAGGAATGGACTCAATTTGGAAATGCTTATTTAAATTATTCAAAGTTAGATGGTGTCGGAATAGCTTCGGATTGTACTGAATGTGAAACCTGTATTGAGGAATGTCCTCAACAGATTAATATTCCTGAAGTATTAAAAGATGTTGCCAAAACATTCGAAAACGAAATTTATGGATTTACTGATTAATCCATATTTTATTTTTTTTTAAAATTCAACCAAATTTTTAATAATAATTAATAATATAATTATAAATAGTTATTTTGTAGAGGAATATTATGATACCTGGTATGAATAAAAAACAAATGAAACAAATGGAAAGACAAATGAAAAAAATGGGTATGAAAATGGAAGACCTTGAAGGTGTTCGTGAAGTAATTATCCGTTTTGATGAAAAAGAATTAATTATTGATAATCCTAGTGTAAGCTTAATGAATGTAATGGGTCAGGAAACTTATCAAATTGAAGGTCAGGCTCGTGAAGTTGAACTTGAATACGAAATTGAAATTCCTGATGAGGATATAGAAATGGTAGCAAACAGCGCTAATGTTTCTGAGGATGAAGCACGACAAGCCCTTGAAGAATGCAAAGGCGACTTGGCAGAAGCTATCATGAAATTAAATCAATAGATAGTATGACAGTTATTGCACATATTTCAGATTTGCATATTTCCAAATCAAGTTTTGATGAAGAAATACTTATAGAAGCCATAAATGAAATTAACAGTTTAAATCCGGATATGGTAATATTGACTGGAGATATTACCAATAAGGGTTATTATAAAGAGTTTAAACAGGCCACTAGATATTTGGAAATGTTTGAACCACCATTATTTGCTGTTCCAGGCAACCATGATGCTCGTAATTTAGGTTATCAGACTTTTGAAGAATTAATTGGTGAGAGAAGTTGGAAATTGACTGTAGGTGATGATTTTACTGTAATTGGTCTTGACAGTACTACTCCTGATGATAATAGGGGGTCTATCGGCAGACCTCAACATTTGTGGTTGGAACATCAATTGGATGAATGTGTAATTAATGAAAACTTTTCAATTGTTGTTTTGCACCATCATGTTATATCAATTCCTCAAACAGGACGTGAACGTAATGTATTATCTGATTCTGGCGATATTCTGAAGACATTAACAACTCATGAAGTTGATTTGGTTTTATCAGGACACAAGCACGTGCCAAATATTTGGGAGATAAACAAAACACTCATTGTCAATGCCGGTTCTGTATGTTCAGATAAACTTCGGGGGAAAAACTTAAATTCATATAATGTTTATAATATTTCAGAGGATTCCATAGAAATTTATCTTCACACAGTCGGTGGGGAAAGATTATTATTTGGAAAATATGCCAGAAACAAAATATAAAATGTATATAAAAATTAAATTTAAATATTGATTGATACAAATATATTATACTGAACAAATTATTTTATAATTGATTATTTTTTTAGGTGATATCATGAAAGTTGTTGTAGATGCTTCAAATGTAGCACATTATGTAAAAAATCAAAAAGGACAACCTAAAATTGCTAATATCCTTGCAGCTGTTAAAGCTTTGGAAGAAAGCGAGGATGAATTTGTAATTATTGCCGATGCATCACTTCGACATGATATTGATGATAAAGACAGGTTCTTAAAATTGTTGGAAAGTGACAATGTTGAAGAAGTTCCTGCAGGCAATGATGCAGATCATTTTATTTTAGAAATAGCTACAAATGAAAAAGCAAAAGTATTATCTAATGATAAATTCAGAGATTATGCTGCTGAATTTAGAAATATTGCATCTATGAGGATTCCATTTGTAATTGAAAAAGGTAGATTGACATTTGGAAAACCAAAAAAGCCTAAAAAAGATAAGAATATTTTGCAAAAAATTTGTGATGAAATTATAAAAGAATTGAACTTTAAAAAATGGGAAATTTATACTGGAAAAGAAGGTTTGGAAATTTCTCCATTAAATATTGCTAAACAGGCTATCATACGTATTGATAATGAGAATAATGCTGATTCAAAACTTGAAAACATATTTGCCAAAATCCCAATGTTTAATAAAATTGTGGAAATGGTTGATGATGTTGAAATTGCAGCACCATACGTGATTTTCGTATTGGTTCATCCTAAAAATTATAAAGTAGCTGTTAAAAATGCGGGCAATATTTCTGTTACTGTTGCAGACAGGTTAGGTCTTGAAAAAAAGCCTTTAATAGCTGTTCGTAATGATTTATTCACAAAACCAGGCACATTTGAATTAAATATAATGTTGGCTGATGAAGTAAGTGAAACAGCACCATACAATGTTTTAGTACGTGTAAGTGAACATGATGAAGTATTCATCAAAAGAAACTCAAGAAACATTGCAAGTACTATTGCAGGCAGGTTAGGATCTTGGAAATTCCCATTTGTTTCTGTCAAGCCAGACATGCTTTTAGAAAAACCTGGAGATTTTGAAATTGAACTGGAAAAAGGAGGAGGTTTAGATGACTAGTGCATTAACTAAGGCTTATATTAAATTCACTACTAAACTTAATCCTATCGCTGTTGGAACAAAATTTTTTCCAACAAATTCACTTGAAACTGAATATGTAGAGTTATTTAATTATACTCAAACTATTCTTTTTGAGCTTGAAAAAGCAGAAATTACCTCTGATACAATATTGCAGAATCTTATTCGTGATGTTGGGGCAGAAAATATTCCTGTTGAATATACTTTCCATGAACTAAAGCCTGCTGAAAATAGAATAGAAGAATATGCTTTAGTTAGTAATATTATCATGGGGAGTGACCGTTATTTTTATATTGAATTACCTCATCCTTCTAATCTAATTAATATTTTCGTTAAAATTATTGAAAACGAATCAGGAGAGATTGTCGAAAAAACAGCAACAGAACTTGTTGCTAAAATGCTTAGTAAAAATGATGCAATACGTGTTGCAATCGAGTTAATTGGTATTGGATTGTCCGAAGGAGTGCAAGTTATATCTGCAGTTGGAATGACTGGTGCAGCTTCAATAGAACGTGCAATTCATTATACTCAAAGTGTAGGTAGTTTTCCAGGAATTGCTTTCACTAAACTCGGTGGAGAATATGCTTTAGTATTTGATGCTCCTTTTTTACTAAAGGAATCTCGACCGGTGGATTTGGAAAATTATTTGTTCATTGATTTAATTGATTCAACTAAATTTATCAGTAAAAATGGAAGGAACCAACTTGTTGACCTTATGACTGGAATTAAAAATTTCATCGAATCTGAGTGTGACGGTGAACTTGAAGGTTATAGGGAAGGTGGAGATGATTTCATTGCAAGATTTCCATCTAAAGACTTGGCTATTAGGGCTGGACTTGATGCAGCATGGTTTGCACTTGACAATGGTGCAAAAATAAGGGCTGGTGTTGGAAGAAGCAGAAGGGAAGCGGGCGAAAGAGCCCAATTAGTGGATGATTTACCATCAACATCTCCATTATCATTGGTAGTTTTTGAACTGGCTAATGGTTTATATGCTTATAATATTCCATCTGAATTCTCAAGAACTTTCATAAACTTGGTTGAGAATGAAAAAACAAAATTAATTGGTGTATTTGCTTTCGTATTCATCTTTGTTTATGTGATGTCTATTTTAGGTCTTGGAATGTTTGGTTTTGTAGGTGTTATTTTAGCATTAATATATGCTTTTGTTGTTTAATTTGTATAAAAGAGTATTACTATGAGAAAACGTAAAAAAAAGAATAAGCGAGTGTTAAAATCTCGGTATAACAAGGCTTCTAATAATAAGCAAAAAAGAAGACTTTCATTTGGGGGCGGACAAACTCAAAGATTCCCTCCTTATAATGTACAGGATAATGGATTTTCACAATCCAGAAAACCAAGGAAAACCAGCAAAAATACAATGATTTTAATAATCATTGCATTAATCGCTTTTGTTGTTGGTGCGGGAATTGGAATTTCCATGGCTATTGGCGGTTCTGATAATAATACTGTTGTTGATGATGGTGTGACATTTGTGAATGTAACTGATGAAATGACTTCGAATTTAAATGGGTCTGGCAAGGTTTTTGTTGATGATGGTGTTTATAATATAGATTATAATAATGCAGAAGATGTAATTGAATATAATCTAACTAATAATTCTAAATCTTATTAATTTTAGGTGATTTTTATGGATTTTATAAAATATCTTGATGGAGGATTTTCAGTTATTGAAAATCTTGAAGTATCTGGTGCTCGTGAAGGTAAATATGGTGTAACCATTATTGTTTCTCGAAATAGTACAGCTTCTGCTGTTTTCACTTCTAATAAAGTTGTTGCAGCTCCAGTAAAATATACAAAAAATGTTGTTAAAAAAGGAATTGTATCAGCTGTTTTCGTTAACAGTGGAAATGCCAATTGTTTTACAGGCGAACAAGGATTGAAAGATTGTGAAACATTAGTGGAATTGTTATCCCGTGATTTAGAAATTCCGAAAGATGAAATTGCTATTTCTTCAACAGGTGTTATAGGTCGTGAAATGCCAATAGATATTATTTCTAAAGTGGCTTATGAATCAATTTCTAATTTGGGCAGTGAACCTGAAAATTCACTTGCAGCTGCCCGCGCAATCATGACAACCGATACATTTCCGAAAGAATGTGCATTGGAAGTTACATTAACAACTGGTGAAACTGTTAAAATTGCAGGAATTACTAAGGGAAGTGGTATGATTGCACCTAATATGGGTACAATGTTATCTTATATTGTAAGTGATGCTGTCATTCCAGCTAATGAGATAAATAATGCATTGAAAAAAGCTGCTGATATCAGTTTCAATATGATTGTTGTAGATGGTGATGAAAGTACTAATGACACCTGTCTGATGTTGGCTAATGGTGCATCTGGTGTTGAAGTTGTAAAAGATGGAAAAATTGATCCTAACTTCCAAGAGGCATTAAATTGTTTATGCATTGACTTAGCTAAAAAAATGGCTCGTGATGGTGAAGGAGCTACTAAATTCATTGAAGCCAATGTGTGTGGTGCTCGAAATCTTGAAGATGCAAGACTTGCTGCCAAATCTATTATATCCTCAAGTTTATTCAAATCCGCTGTATTTGGTGGTGACCCTAATTGGGGAAGAATTGTTTCCGCTATCGGATACTCTGGTTGTGATTTAAATCCGGATATTGTAACCATTTCAGTTGCAGATGATGAGGATGATGTTGACCTTGTTAGAAAAGGTGAAATTTTAGCATTTGAAGATACACCTTATCTTGAAAGGGCTGAAAAAATAATGCAGTCAAAAAATGTCATTGTCAATATTGACATGGATTTAGGTGATGGATGTGCGACTGCATGGGGTTGTGATTTAACTTATGACTATGTCAAAATTAATGCAGAATACACCACTTAAAGAAAAGCTTTAAATATCTTGAAAACAAATATTTTTTTGTTATAGATTTAATTCTAATTTTGTAATGATAAATTTTAAGGAGGGGAAAATATGGCAAAAGTTAAAGGAACTAACAGAAGGACCAGACCAAAAAGAAGTTATACTAAACCTGGTAGTAAAAGAGGAAGGGGAGTAAAACAAACCTGGAAAAAATAATCCTCTTATAACTTTTTTTTACTTATTTTAACTATTTTTTAATTGTTGTGCATATTTTATCACATTGAAAAAAATTAAATACTATTTTTTAAAGATAATTATTTAGGTGATAAAATGATGATGCCTGAAAATGGTCACAGGGCTCATGGATTTTCAAGTGCAAATTTTTTGGACTCTGATGAGATTATAAAAGAATTAAAGCTCAACGGTGATGAAACGTTTATGGATGCAGGTTGCGGTGATGGCCACAATGCAATTAAAATTCTGGAAGACTACAATCACAAAGGAACTGTTTATGCAGTTGATATCTATGATGCTTCCATTGAAGATATGGAAACCTATAAAAATGATAACAATGTTGAAAACTTAATTAATATTGAAGCTGATATTACCGAAGGCATTCCTGGTGTTGAAGACGGTTCAATTGATGTTGTTTTGCTTGTTAATGTTTTCCATGGATTTAAAGCCTCAAGAAAATTGGATGAAGCTGTTTTAGAACTTTCAAGAATTATTAAAGATGACGGTAAAATTGCAATAATGGATTATAAGGCATGGGATGTTCCTAATGGACCTCCAACAAAAATGAGATCATCTCCTGAGGATTTGGAAAAATTATTCAATAAGCACAACCTTAAAAAAGTTTATCTAAACGAAGAAATTGGTGAGAATATTCCGCAAGGCAAATCCCACTATTTAATCATGTTTAAAAAGAATTAATTTATCTTAAACATGCAAGAATACCATAACTTCTTTAAGTCATGGATGAATTGCAAAAAGGTAGGTATTACTTTCAAATGCTTGCTGATGAAATTTAAATAACAAGATAACAAAAAATAATAAATGACAATGACTCAATTAAATTAACTTTTTCAACGATAACCGAGTTTAAAAAGCAATATTAATTGGATTTGTCTGAACCTTTGGGACGATGGGGATAGCACGGTAATCCTATGCTCATTAGTGTATACAGCCCGTGAAGTAAGAATCCTCAACTTCTATAAAGTTGAGGTAGTTCAATTTTTTAGGAATTATTTTTTTCCTAAACTTTTTTTTCAAGAAAATCATTATATACTATTTTTTAAAAATTATTATTTATGAAATGTGAGGTATATTCATGGAACATAAACATCATGGCAAATCAAGTGCAAAATTTCTTGATGCTGAAGACATTTTAAATGAAATGCATTTTAATGGTGATGAAACTTTTATGGATGCCGGTTGCGGAGATGGCTATATTTCAATCAAAGCCGCTAAGAAGTATCTTCCTCAGGGTATAGTTTATGCTGTGGATTCATATGATGTTGCCATCAATGAGTTGGAAGAGTACAAGGATGAAAATGATGTTCAAAATTTAATTAATGTTCATGCGGATATTACCGAGGGAATTCCAAGCATCAGTGATGATTCAGTGGATGCAGTATTGATGCTTAATGTATTTCATGGATTTAGACTATCAGAAGATAAGGACAATGTCATTAATGAACTTGGTAGAGTCATTAAAAATCATGGTAAAATTGCAGTCATGGAATTCAAACCTTTAAAAATGTCATGGGGACCTCCAGTTGATGTTAGGATTTCTTCAGATGATTTGGAGGAAGTATTTTCCCAGCATGATTTTAAAAAAGTTTATCTAAATGAAGATATTGGAAGTGACATTCCTGAAGGTAAATCTCACTATTTGATGATTTTTGAAAAGGAGTAGGATGATATGATTTTTGCAGCAATATTGGCAGGTGGAATAGGATCAAGGATGGGAGGCACTGACACTCCAAAGCAATTTTTGGCATTGGGCAACAAACCGGTCATTATTCACACTATTGAAAAATTTGTTATAAATGATGATGTTGATGAAATAATTGTTCTAACACCAAAAAATTTTATAAATCACACCAATCATCTAATTGAGAAGTATATTCCAAATAATGATAATATTGTAGTTATTGAAGGTGGAGAGACCAGAAATGGAACAATATTGAACAGCATCAGTTATATTGAAGAAAGTTATGGCATCGATGAAGAGTCCATTATTATTACTCATGATTCTGTCCGTCCTTTTTTAACTCATAGGATTATTGAAGATAACATTGAAGCTGCAAAGAAATATGGGGCCTGTGATACTGTAATTCCGGCTACAGATACTATTGTTGAAAGTATTAATGCGAAGACTATAGAAAGTATCCCTGTGAGGGATTATTATTACCAAGGCCAAACTCCACAGAGCTTCAATATAAAGAAACTTTTCAATCTAATCACTAGTTTAACTGAAGAGGAAAGTAATATACTGACAGATGCATGTAAAATATTCATACTTAAAGATGAAGATGTACATCTAGTTGATGGTGAAGTGACAAATATTAAAATTACTTACCCTTATGATTTAAAATTAGCTAATACAATACTTGAGGATATTCATGATTAATATTGTTTACAGATTAAAATCTCCAAAATTCTTTGAAGAATCCATTGATGAGGTTGAGCTCGACGGAGTAATCGTAAGGCCGACTCACCTTTCGATTTGTCAGGCCGACCAAAGATATTATCAGGGTTCAAGGCCGGCAAATATTCTGGATGAGAAACTGCCGATGGCTTTAATTCATGAAGCGATTGGTGAAGTTGTCTTTGACAGCGAAGGAAATTTCAAATCCGGTGATATGGTTGTAATGATTCCAAACACTCCGTTTGGTGAGGATGTGTATTCTCCAAACTATTCATATAGCTCTAAATTTAGAGGCAGTGGATTCGATGGTTTTACATCTGATTTGGTTAATTTGCCAGAAGATAGGGTTGTTAAAATTCCTGATGATTTTAATTTAAATGTATCAGCATTCATTGAATTGATTTCAGTAGCTTATCAGGGAATAAGCAAGTTTAAGCAAATGGCCATAACTCCAAAGGATAATCTGGGTGTTTGGGGAGATGGAAATTTAGGTTTCATTACAGCATTGCTTTTAAAAGAGTTGTTTCCCAAATCTAAAGTATTGGTATTTGGAAAACATCAGGAAAACTTGAATTTATTCTCATTTGCTGATGAAATCTACAGAATTCATGATGTTGACGATGATGTTGTAGTTGACCATGCATTTGAATGTGTCGGTTCAAGTGCATCGCAATCAGCCATTGATCAGATAATTGATATAATAAATCCTCAGGGAACAATAAACCTGTTTGGTGTAAGTGAATATCCTGTACCGATAAATACTCGTATGGTTTTAGAAAAAGGTTTGACAATTCAGGGGAACAGCCGTTCTGACAGAGTGGATTTTGTCGGAGTTGTTGAAACTCTCAAACAAAACCCACAGTTATTCGAACACTTAGAAAAATTGATTACCAATATCTGTGAAATAAATTCCTTGGGTGATTTAAAGGATGCATTTGATAAGGATTATATTTCTAAATTTGGTAAAACTATCTTAAAATGGAATATTTAAGTTATAATATTCTATTCATAATTCTAAAGTATTCTCTTCTATAAAAATTTCTCATTTTTGGATTACACTTTACTGGAAGCATTTCAAGAGCCATTATATCATCAGGGGTAAGGGGTTCTCCGTTTTCTATTTTTCTTGTAATCATTTTGAAAATTATTTCACATGGGTCTTCTTCAATGCAAGCCAATTTGATAGTAAATTCAGCTTCAGAAACTATTTTACATTCTTTTACGCATACATATATGTTGTTTGGACATATGATGTAAATGTGGATATGTTTTCGATGTTTTTCGTATAAAGCTTCTGCAAATTCAACATATTTTACAAGTTCGTTTTCATCAAAATCAGTCATTTGAAATTCCAAATCAATAAACTCCCCATCTTCAGTTGTGAAAATATCTCCTCCTGGATAAATGTCTTCGTCAACTTCTCTTATTTTTTTAGGTGTAAGGCATTTTATTGGTCTTTGGTCATTAAATGTTTTTCGTATAACATTTGTTCTTAAATCAATATTTTCTTTATTCATAGTTTAGCCTGTATAATTTGTTTTGCATGTTGTATATTTAATTTAATGATTTATAAATGAGTATGTTCATTTTTAAAGCAATTTAACATGTCAAAATCAATATTTAGGTCATTATAAAAAGTTTAGGTGGTGGTATTAATTTATAATTTTGTTTTATACGAATTGTTCGTATTTTTTTCTAATTTTAACTTAATTCTATTTGCGCAATGATGTAAGTTAAACACACTCTTTAAAATTCAATGCTTTCCATGACATTTGGAATTAATGTTTTAGAGTTTGGAACCAATTTTTCAAATTCCTCAGGGTTCTGTGCAATTGAAGGAAATGTATTGTAGTGCATTGGAATAACAAATTTGGGTTTAATCCAGCTAGCTGCAATTGATGCTTCTTTGATGTCCATTGTAAAAATGTTTCCAATAGGTAATATTGCAATATCCGGTTTGTAAATTTCTCCAATTACAAATTTCATATCAGAGAAAAGTCCAGTATCTCCAGCATGAAAAACTTTCAAATTGTTGTCGAAAGTCAATAAAAAGCTTCCAGGATTCCCTGCATATTTTGTATCAATTTCAAAGTCAAATGTTGAGCTGTGTCTGGCTTCAAGCATTCTGATTTCAACATCCTCAAATTTAACGGATGCACCATAGTTAATTCCAATGGCATTTACTCCTTTTCTTTGAAGATATATGGAAATTTCATAATTTGTTATAACAATCAAATTTGTATTGTTTCTTGATATTTCAATGACATCTCCTAAGTGGTCTGCATGGCCGTGGGTGATGCAGATAATGTCAGGATGCAAATCGCTAATTTTTAGAGGGCATACAGGATTTGCCTGAATGAATGGGTCGATTAAAATATTTAATCCTCTATTTGAGGTTAATTCAAATGCCGAATGACCTAACCATTTAAGTTTCATATTTTACAGACCCCATCAGCACAACTGTCTGCGTCCTTATCATCATCAACTTCATTTTCTGCAACAATTTGTGACAGGACACTTTTAAAGTCATCATATGATAATGCGCCTGGAATTGAGTATTTATTGTCAAATAAATAAAATGGAACACCGTGTATTCCTCCGGATAATGCAATATCCTCGTCTTCTTCAACCTGACTGTTGTATAAATTACTGTTCAGCACGTCATTTATTTGATTTTCATCCAAACCTGCATCTAAAGCGATTTTAAGTAGCACTTCCTTATCTGCCAGCTTAAGGTTTTCAACAAAATAAGCATCAAATAGTAATCTGGCCAGTTTTTCCACATTTTCAGGATATTTGTCCTGTGCCAGTTTCATCAGTCTGTGGGCATCACGGATGTTAGTGTAAAGTGTTGATTCATATTTAAAATCAATGCCCTCATCACGGCCAAGCCCTGAAATTTGTGCAACCTGCTTTCTAGCGTCTTCAATTGATAGGCCATATTTGATGGCAAACCTTTCAACAGTAGTGGATTTGACATCCTTTGGTGCGTTTTGATCAAGCTCAAAAGCACGGATATCAAATTCAACATCCAAATTTAAATCATTGATTGCTCTTTTTAATCTGCTATTGCCAATGTAACAGTATGGACAGGCAAAGTCGCTCCAGTATGTAATTTTCATAATATTCCTCAAAGAAATATTTAAAAGATTTAATTAATAAATAAGTAAGTAACTGTATAATTACTTGGTAGATAATATGATTAGCAATGATATTTGCCCGATTGGAAATACTTTAGATTTGTTTAACAGGAAATGGATTTTTTGTATCATGTCAAATATATTCAGGGGAATGACACATTTCAACGAGTTTAAGGATGCAAATCCCACAATCAGTAATCATGTGTTGGCACAGACTCTGAAGTATATGGAAGAACAGGAACTAATCACCAAGACAGTTGTTGATGAGCACCATAATAAGACAGAATATGCTTTAACTCCTAAAGGCCTTAGGGCTAATAGGATACTATATGAAATCACTGAGTATTATTTTGATGAATTGAATTATTCCAATTCTGATGATGTGGAAATTGAAGAACTTTTGGGTGAATGCCGCAAAATTTACAATATCTGGTAAGTTTATAATTACTTATTTCTTTTTATACTATTTTTTACTAATTACTTTTTATGAAATCCATATTTGATAAATGTAAATTCGGTGACTTAATACTTAACAGCAGAATCATCAGAACAGGTTTATGGGAATCACAACAAGATGATTTAAACGCAATTTATGATAGATATGAAAAAATAGCCTCAAGCGGGGTTGGTCTAATTACTTCTGAGCTGTATTCAATATATCCTAATGATAAGTTTAGTGAACATTCCTTTAAAATGAGCAATCGGAATTTCATGACTGTGGCAAGAAAATTGGCTGAAATTTGCCATAGTTATGGGGTTGCAATTTTAGGGCAAGTTGAATTCATCAAATTCAACCGTGGAATTGACTTGGATATTTCAGTCAATGATTTAACTGTTGAAGATATTCGTAAAATACAGGCGGATATTATTTCTGCAGCTCAACAGTTGCAATTTGCAGGATTTGACGGGATTCAATTGTCAATAGGTAATAATTTTTACCTATCTAAATTCATCAATCCATATTATAATCAAAGGGAAGATAATTATGGTGGAAATTTATTTAATAGGTCACGTTTGGTTTTGGAATTGGTTAAAGTAATGAAAGATAACTTGGATTTACATATTTCCTGCAAAATCAACACGTTTGATGAGAGGAAAAATGGATTTAATTCAACTGAAAGTTTTAAAGCTTGTAAATTACTTGAAAAAGTTGGAGTTGACAGTCTTCAGTTAACACGACCTCTTTCACCTTTGTATTTCACCAACAAAGTATCTGGAGAAGATGAACTAATAGATTATACTTCTAAACTAATAGATTCTGTTGACATTCCTGTCATTGTTGGTGGGGGATTTAATGATATGATTCATATGAATGAATTGCTGAACAGTACTAATATTGAATTCATGTCAATGTACAGGCCTTTTGTTGCGAAGGAAGATTTTTTAAATAATTGGAAAATCAATGGTGAAGGTAAATCCAAATGTTTGAAATGCAATAATTGTTATAGGACAAAGACCAGCACATGTTACCATTATTAGGGTAATTTAAGGAAGCAAAAGTTGAGATTAATTATTGAATCAGTTAATTTTAGGTAATTTGTGAATTACTTTCTCCTTTTTATATTCATTTTATCTAATATGTAACTATGAAAAGTATATTTGACAACACTAAATTCGGCAGTCTTGAGGTTTCCAGTCGTATAATAAGAAATGGGTTGTGGGAATCCCAAAACGATTCCAGTAAAAATCTGTCTCAGGATGTATTTGACAGATATGAAAAATTATCAAAAAATAATGTTGGCGTAATAGTCTCCGAGTTGATTTCATTATATAGTCATGACAGATTCAGTGATTTTACTGATTATATTAATGCTCCTTCATTCATACGGGACTTTAAAGAGGTTACCAGCATAGCCCATGAAAATAATACTCCAATTCTTGCCCAAATAGGCTTTGTCAACTGTAATGTAAATGGGAAACAGATGATGGAAGTCAATGATTTGACTTTGGAGGATATAAGGACAATTCAGGCGGATTATATTGTTGCAGCAAAAAAGATAATGTTTGCAGGATTTGATGGAATAGAATTATGCATAGGCAATAATTTTTATTTATCACGTGTCATGAATCCTTTTGAAAATACACGCAGTGACAATTATGGTGGAAATACTTACAATCGTGTGAGAATGGTTTTGGAGATAATTAAATTGATTAAAAAAACAACAGGATTGCATGTTCACTGTAAGGTTAATTTGTATCAGGATGAAGAGGATTCTCTGGAAATTTGCAAAATTCTTGCTGAAAACGGTGCAGATAGCTTACAGATTACTAAATTCTTATCTCCACAATACTTTAGAAAAGGTCAATCAAATCAAGACATGTTAGTGAGCTTTGCGGATAAAGTTGCAAAGAATGTTTCCATCCCCGTTGTTTTAGGTGGGGGAAGGTCAGATATGGATAAAATCATCGAATTGTTAAATAATACTGATATTGACTTTATTTCAATGCAAAGACCCTTTGTAAAAGATCCTACTTTTTTAACTCAATGGAAAATTGATGGATGTGGCAAATCTGAATGTAAAACTTGTAACAACTGCTATTGGAAAAAACAGAGTGTTTGTTTGATAGAATATAGTGATTAATCATCATTTTTTTTTTTAAAGATATCTGCAATTAAAATAGTTTCATGAAATTTGGTCTAATGAGAGTATTATCGCATCTAAAAATTATTATGTTGCAAAATGAGAGTGTCGAAACTTTTTTATAAGTTTCATACGAATTGTTCGTAGTTTTTTCAAAATAATTTGTCTAATTAATTAAATTTTGTTGGTAATGTACGGTGTATGCTATGTTTCCAATTATAATTGATTTATGGATTACTTTTGTTTTATTAATCTTTTATAATTTCGTTTCCTTTTTTTTAGTAATGATTATATGTGCTGAAATAAATATATTTTATCGAAATTCAATTAATAAATGTGATGTGCTTGCTTGAAGAATTAATTAAAAATATTAGTAAGGATTGGTCTACTTTAGATAAAAATGAATTGAAATCTTATATGATTTCAGGATCTATTTTTTTAGAACTAATTGGACTTGTTATATCCTTAGTGTTATTCTTAATCGTAGATTTACCCACCTCATTTGTAATTAATATTATCATCGGTTTTACAATACTTACATTATTATCAGCAATTATCGTTTATAATCGTGATTATCTTGATGGAAAATATGGATTATTTTATGAAGAATATAAAGGCCTATCTTATCAGGGAGTAGTTTTATTTTTCATTCCTGCAAGTATTGCATTTGCTTTTATTATTTATCCAATTGCTTCACATCAAGGAGGAATCTATTCTGCCATTGGATTTTGTTTAGCAGCATTATACCCTGCATTTTTCATGTTTTTAAGAATTAACGTTTATAAAAATGAGAACAGTCGCAAATTAGTAACTGAAGATAAAAATGGAAATATAATCATAGAATATGTTATCGGATATCATCCTGCTATTTATTATATTTTTGGAAGTCTTATAAGTTGCCATCTCATTGGATTTTCATTAATGAAAGTTATATCAGGTATTGCAGAAAGTAACTTAGACATATGTTACTTAATCTACTTTATTTCCTCATTACTAATTGTTTCATTTATATTATCTCCAGACATAGCAAATAAAATTCTACCATTCGAATTAAAAGAAAAGAATGGTTTAACAAAATTTTTAATAATTGGAATAATACTTATGGCAATAATGGGTTCATTATTTGTAAATTGGTAAACTAAAATTTCAGATTAATTATTGATTGGGTATATGATATTCCCATAATATTGTTTCCAATAGTATTCTCTTATTTTTAAAAATTTCTTTTATCAAATTGCTCTACTTTTGTAAAATTGCTTTAACTTTATAATTTTGTATTTATTTAAAACAAAAAGCTTATAAAATTTGTAATTAAATATAATATTGAATTATATTTTTTAAAATAAAAAAATAAATGTTTTAAAATGATTGATTATTCAATTGAAATAATTAATTCCTGTGGTGAATTCTTTGTGCCTGATACTAAACATTTTGGTGTTAAGAATATTCAAAGAATTGGAGATTTTGACTTAATCTTTGAAACATTCTTACACAATCCACAATGAGTATTATCAAACAAGATTTCAATAACATAAAGATTAAATGTAATGAAAAATTAATTATATAATTAAAACTACATTATGTTACAATACATAATGCAAATTACATTACATGAGGGTTAAACATGGATGAAATTGCAAGCATTACAGATACAAATTTAACTGAAACACAATTCTACAACAGGGCAGATGAAATTAATATGCTGTCAAGTCTATTAGGAACCACGGAATTCAATTCATCCCCCACTATACTATTGACTGGAATTAGGGGAGTAGGAAAGACAGCACTCATCAAAAAAATTAAACATAAATTTGATAAGGAATATCTGGTAGTAGATATTGATCTGTCAAGAAGTAATGCATACCAACAAAAAAAGCTAAGTCGAGGCAGCATAATCAAAATAATCTATGATGCAATAATAAAAGCTTCGAAAGAATTCGGCTTAAGAACACTTGACAAGAAAATAGAAAAATACTTTAAAACAAATAAATTCAAGATAGATAAGATTTTATCTTATGAACACATTCCAGTACCAGTATTTGAAAGTGAGGAGAATTATGCAAGATTAGCTGATTTTGTAATGGAATTGCCCCAAAAAATTTACGAAGACAATAGTGACAAATTAAAAGGAGTATTCATTTTCATTGATGAAATCCAATTGATTAAAGATTTAGACAATGTAGACAAATTTTTATGGTATATGCGTAGTTTCATTCAAAACCAAAAAAATGTTGCATACCTATTTTGTGGAAGTATGAGTTTGAAAGACAGTTTAATCAATGATTTAAATGGAAAGGAAGGTGCATTTGGAGGAAGAATGCTAACAATTGAAATCCATCCATTTTCAAAACAAACAACAAGGGAATACATTGAATCAATTCCAAGAAACATATTGCTGGATGATGGGGGATTTGAAAGATTTTACAAATGCACTCGAGGAATACCTTATTACATCAACATATTTGCAAAAATTCTTCCAGAAAACATAACCTTAACAGAAAATAACATTATTGAGTTATTTAAGGATTCGATTGATTATCTTGCAGTACATTTTATATTCATGTGGTCTAAATTAACATTTCAAGAACAAAAAATAATTATTTCTTTACTTGGAAACCCTAAAAAGAGAATTGAAATAGCAAACACTTTAGAGGTTACTAGCGGATCACTTAATAGGCCATTGAATCGCCTGCTTGATTTTGACTTAATTGAATATGTAAATGACAAATACCAAATTACTGACCCAATACTCACCTACTGGCTTCAAAATAGTCATGAAAAGAATGGAATATATCCATTTAGAAGTATTTAATTAGCATTAGTTTTGGATTTGCTTTCAAAAGTTTTTTAATTATTACAAAATAAATTATCCTAGAGTTCAGAGGTGTTAAAAGATAAGCATGCGAACTATATCATACGTTTTATACGAATTGTTCGTATTTTTTTTAGGTTTTGTTATCTTGAAGCTAAATTTGGACAACTATAATAACTATGCAATATAAAATAATATTCAAGTAGGTGGGATATTATTTTTAAAAGTTCACAGAAAAAATCAACTTTAATTGTTGTAGCGATAACTCAATTAATCATACAGTTAATTGCTAACATGACTGTTATTGCCTTGCCAGATATAGCTGCTGATTTAAATTTTTCTGCTGAAGCAATTTTGTGGGTAAATATAATTTATCTGATGAGTTTTGTGGCTTTCAGTCTGCCTTTTGCTAAAATCATTTCACAGTATGGGGTTAAAAAATCCACTAAAATAAGCCTTTTATTACTGTTTTTTTCTATTTTAATCTCAGTATTTTCGATAAATGATATTATGTTTCTTTTATCTAGATTAATGCAAGGATTTTCAGCTGCTATATTGGCTATTAGCTTATATGTTATTGTAGTTGAAGAGTTTGAGGATAGTGAAATAGGTTCCGCATTAGGTGTAGTTTCATCATCAGGATATATTGGATTGTTAATTGCTCCAGTAGTTATGGGATTGGCAATTGTTGCATTAGATTGGAAATGGGCATTTTTAATGGTACTCCTAATATTAGTTATTCTGCTGATATTATTGAATGGAATTGACTATGAATGGGCCACCGAAAAGAAACATGTAGACAATAAAGGTTCACTAATCTACGTTGTTATGATGTGTCTATTTACTTATGGAATGACACTACTGGATGAGTTTGGAATTGTTTTTGTAGTAATCAGCGTTATTTTATTAATAATATTGTTTAAAGTTGAAAAAAATGTTCCCGAACCAATATTTAATTTCCAGTTGCTTAAGGATGTTAAATATGTGATTGGAAATTATGCTGCTATGATAACTTATTTCACTATAACAATTACCATTACTGTACTGTCACTGCATTTGCAATATATTTTAGATGTTGAAGAGATTGTTGTGAGCTTTATTCTTCTTATTGCACCTATTATCATGATAGGAACATCCGGTTTTTCAGGTAGGCTTTCAAATAGGATTGATTCAAGAATAATATCCGGCGTTGCAATGATTTTCATATGTGCATCATCAACCATATTTTTCTTTGTTGATTTCATACCATTTAGTATTATTCTTGTTGGATGCGCCTTACAAGGAATAGGCAATGGATTGTTTTCAGCTCCAAATAATAAATATGTTTTAACTCTTGTGGATGAGGAAGATTTGCCTGATGCAAGTTCAGTTTTATCAACCAGTAAGGAATTAGGTAAAATTTTAAGTGCTGGAATTTTCACAGTCATATTGTCCATTTTCATTGGAGGCCAGCAATTGGGACTTGATCATATTGACCATTTATTTATTCAGTCAGCTAACTTAATGATGTTTATATGCCTATTGTTAAATTTGTCTGCGGCAATTTTACTATTCTACAGTAAATTCAGATATGACCATGTTCCTAATGAAAGTGCTGTAAGATTCTTTAAACGCATTGCACCTGAATGGGCTAAAAAAAGGGCGTATGAGAAATAAGACAATTGATTTTTCACGGAAAACAAATAAGTATACGAACTATTTTATATGAATATGTGAAATGTTCGTATTTTCATAGGTTTTTACAAAATATTAATTTATTAGTGTATAGTCTGATAATCGTTAATGTTAATAGAAAATAATGATATATTGAATAGTGGTGATGTTGTGGATTATGAAGCAACAATTTCTGAAAAATTTCCAAATTATGATATTGAAGTTATTACTCCAGACATTTTTGAGATAGGTGCTTTGGTTGAATACATTACAGACGATATTATTGTTTACAAGCCATTTTCGGTCATGGTGTATCGACATCTAATCAGATTCATGATGAATGTGGGCCATAGAGGAAAAATCTATTATTTGGATGGTTTTTCAGACGACGATTTGGAGATTGTTCATGGGGGACTTTTGAAATTCACATGGCGGCGTGATGTTAAGATTAGCCTTTTTAAGAATGCAGATCCTGATAGGGATGTGCTGGGCTTAAAATAGATTTTCAAAGTTGAAAGAATTCATCACAATACTCGCAATAATAATCGTAATTACTTTCACAGCAATTTCCGATTATTATCTCATTGCCTAAGGATTCAATAGCCAGTTCGTCTGTGGGTTCGCCATGAAATACTTTTTTTAATTCTCTTTTACATTTTGGACAGGTTGTCATATTGTCTAATTATATTAATGATGAATTTTAAATATTATTGTAGGTGTAAAAATGCTTATTAATGTAGGTGCCGAATTCGGTAAAAATTTAGAAACTAGTGAAATAGCAATTGAATTAGTTGATATTTTAAATAAAATACCTGAAGAAGAGTTTATAATTGATTTTAAAGATGTTATGTATGTTACTATGAATTATGCTCAAGCTTATTATACTGCAAAAAATGAATCTCCAAAAAAGATTTCAGAAATCAATATTTCAGATGAAATCCGCGTGATTATGGGTGCTGCTGATGAGGCATGCAATCCTTAATTTCTATTTTTTTTTAAATTAATAGGCAAAATATTAAATTAACTAAAAAAGATATATTGTTAATGTTGATAGTAATGCTTTTTGAATAGCTATTATTTTCACATTCATTAATGAATTTTATGCTTTCTTGAATGGAAGTTTAATTATGACACTCGGCAATTTTTTTAGTGTTGCTGATGAAATATAAAGGGTGTTTAAGTGAGTGAACAAAAATTAGAAATATTCAATGTTTTAAATTTTTTAAACAATGGTTATGAACTTGAAGATATTTTAAATGAAGGTCAATTTGGAACTTTTGAATCAGCTGAAGCTTGTATTAAGTATTTGGTTGATGAAGGATATCTTAAAGGGGATGTTGGAGAAATTGGCGGCAGTGATGTAACTGGTGGGGAAGCATTAACCCCTGAAGAAATATCAAAAAAATACACTGTCTCACAATTAAAGGATATTTTGAGAGAAAACGGTTTAAAAGTTTCTGGTAAAAAACAGGAACTTGTTGAAAGGGTTTTACCAGTTTTAAATGGTGAAGTTGAATCTGAAGAGACAACATTGGTTGATTTTGATAAATCTGCTGATTTGGAATTAACTGAAAAGGCTCTTGAGTTTTTAGATGAAAATGACTGGATTGATTTGTACATGTTTGCACTTGTTGCATTCAGATTTGAAGATTATCAAACCTATGTCGAATCATCAACTGAAGGCAAAATCGAAACTGCATTGAGTTTCTGTGATGAAATTCTTTCAAGAGCGTTGGTTGCAAATCAATTTTTAGTGTTTATCGATGCATTATCTGCAAAAGCTCATGTTTATGCATATTATGAGGATTATGATTCATTCTTGGATTATGACTTGCAACGTTATATTATTGGATTAAACCCTATTGTTATGGATTCACAAACTTATGCAACATATGATGTTATAAATGAAGCCAATATCATTAATTTGAAAAACGTAGTGGAAAAATTGAATATGGGTAATCTAAAGAAAAGATTTGATAAAATATGGAACAAGTGCCATATTAAAAACACTACTGTGCCTAAAAAAGTTTGCTACAAAATTTTACAAAAAGCTATTGGTGGCGCAAACATCGAAGAACTCAACTTTGATGTGAAAGAAAAATACTTTAATAAAAAATTTGGAATTTAATCTATGAAGTCTAAAGTTGCCGGAATAGTTTTTATTGTGGGCAGTTTGTACTATATTGTAGCTGAAGCCATTTCTGCAACTTTTTTTAATTCTTCTTTAATGGATGCATATATTTTTCATACTATTTCTGAACTTGGAATTCCAAATGCAAACTCTCCATTATTCTGGTTGATGGATTCTGCTTTTATTTTAATTGGTTTAACTTTAATATTTGGAAATTTTTACAGTTTTAAAGATTTCATCGCTAAAAATAAGATTCCTTTTTACATTTTCACATTGATAACAGGTATTGGAGTTATTATTGTAGGTTTGATTCATGGTGGAAATCCTCTGACTTCTGGTTATCATACCTTGGGTGCTGTAATGGCTATTTTGGGTGGAAATATATTATTGGTTTTGATTTCAAGGTCTATGGCAGAATTTGAATTATATCAAAAAATCACTTTCATATTGGGGATTTCTGGCATAATTGTGTTTTGGATAATGTTTTTCAATATGGAAAGTATCTACATGCCTGTATATGAAAGGATGTCCGTTTACACATTAATTATTTGGAGTTTTGTGAGCGGTGTTTACTTGCTTGAAAATTAAGTCTATCATTAATTATTTTGATTGTTCTCAGTTTGCATATATTTTAGTTAAACGCTTTTTTAAAATTATTAAAGCATTCATGATATGGCAAGTTATATTTTAAGGCCATGTAGATTAAATTAAAAAGATTTAAATACTTTGTCATTTAATTATTTTTAAAGGTGATATTATGGCAAAACTAGACAAAGATGTTGAAGAAGAAATTTTGGCAATTGTCGAAAAATATCAAAAAGAAAATACCAAACTTTTAAACTATCTTATAACTGATGATATGATTACATTTTTCTCACCAGTTGCAAACGGCAGTCAAATAACTGCTGAAGACTTGCAAAAAGTTGCAGATATTTTAAAAGGATCATTTGAAGGAATGGAAATTGTAAATCAAGAGTACAGATTCAAATTCAAATGTGGATTATAGGGGTTCAAAAACCTCTATTTTTTTTTAATTTTTTTTACCAACAGTTTTAATACAAGTTGCAATTAATATAACAATCATGTCAATACAGAAAATCATTGCTATTTTGATATTATTGATTTTGATAATAGGTATTCCATTAATAATTCTAACACCACCCAAAGCCCATTATGAGGACACAGTTTTTGAAGCTATTGGTGGTGATGAATTCTTGAATGTCACTCTCAAGCATTGCTTAAAAATTGATGAGAAGGATATTCCGGATGCTTCTTTTCATACTTCAGATGGTGAAATAAAATATTTTGATGCGAAAAATATTACTTATGTCGATACTTTTGGAAATAAAGATTATTTCATCGTTTGGAAGACAACGCCAGATAAGTATGGGTGGATAAAAAACAATAATGTTAACCAATACATCTCCACCTATTTGAAAGGGGATGTTAAAGGTAAATGTTTTGTGGAATATTCCTATGAGGACAAGTATGTTTACGGCGTGATGGTAAGTACTGTAATTGATGATATCAGTGAATCTGAGTTGATATATGATATTTTAGGATTAAATCGCAGCGGATTTGATTTGGTCTACAGTTCAACACAACCTAGTTATAGTACATACTCTCCAAGTCAGTCTGGTGGTTATCATACAGTTGTGCCGGATAGATATACGTTGTCTAGAACCGACCCTGGTGCGTATTATGACCATTATGAATATGGGGATAATTATGATATAGATGATTACTTGGAATCTGAAGGGTATGACTAACGTTTCAGATATTCTTGGGTGAGCTTACACTCACTCATGCATTTTGTACAGCCAAGTCCTGCCTTGTACTGGTCTATAATGTATTCGCTGCATGTTTTAATATCGATAATGTCTTCCCTATTAAGTCTGTTGTTCCATTTCTGGGGATTGATTGCATCAACTGGGCATGCGTCCTGACAGTTTGTACAGTCGTCACATTCCGAATCGGTAATCGGATTTCCAAATTCAAGGGGCATGTCTGTTAATATTGCACCAAGAGCAACTGCAGAACCATATTCTGGTGTAACGAATAATGCGGAGCGACCAATCCATCCAAGACCTGATTTTGTAGCTATTGTTTTATAAGGCAAAATACTTAATAGTTTTTCCATATCGCATTCATTGCGTTTCATTGTGAGGGCGAATGCATCATATCCAAGATTTTTTATATATCTTTCACCTTTGTGGGCAATTTTTGTTAATTTTCCAATTTGCCGGTGAAATGATTTCCAATAATCTTCGTACTCTTCATCTTTAACTAATTGTATTGTTTCTTTTGGAAGTTTTAAAACAAGACTGATTCCATTGGGCAAATCAACGAATTCATTTGCAAGACCGTTGACATCTGCAAAGCCAACTTTGCTTGCTCCCAATTCTATCAAGTAATCTTTAAGTTCATTCAGTTCTGACATAATATTTTTTATAGATAAATGAACATATAATGTTATTGTATTAAATTTATTACTTAAACACTTATTAACAATTAAATTTAAAATTAAATGTAGTGATAAAATGAAAGATATTGATGTTTTAATTGAAGCTTTGCCATACATCAAGAAGTTTCATGATAAAAAAATTTTGATTAAATATGGTGGACATGCAATGGTTGATGAAGAAGCAAAATCATCCACCGCTCGTGACACTGTATTGCTTAAATATGTTGGAATGAAACCGTTAATTGTTCATGGTGGTGGTCCGGAAATATCCAGGTCAATGGATAAATTAGGAAAAAAATCCAAGTTCATCAAAGGTTTAAGGGTGACTGATGAAGAAACAATGGAAATTATTGAAATGGTTTTAGTTGGTAAAATTTCAACTGAAATTGTATCAGAACTCATTAAACATGATGGTGATGCAATTAGTTTATCTGGAAAAGATTCAAGTTTAATATTTGCTCATAAAAAAGAAGCACATACTATTGATGAAGAGCTTGTTGATTTGGGTCTTGTAGGTGAAGTTGATCTTGTAAATGCTGATTTACTTGAAATGTTTTTAGAAAATGAGTATATTCCAGTAATTTCTCCAGTTGGTATTGCTGAAGATGGAACAAGTTTAAATTTAAATGCAGATACTGCTGCTGGTGAAGTTGCTAGTGCTGTTGGTGCTGAAAAATTAATTATTTTAACTGATGTGCCTGGTGTTTTAAGAGATCCTTCAGATCCTGATTCCTTGATTAATAAGATTCATGTCTCTGAAGTCCCTGGTTTAATAGAGGATGGAATAATTTCAGGCGGTATGATTCCAAAAATTGAAACTTGTGTAAAAGCTATTGAAAATGGTGTCGAATCCTGCCATATTATTGATGGACGTAAAAAACACTCTTTGCTTTTAGAAGTATTCACAACAGATGGTATTGGAACTATGATTTGTAAATAAATCATAGTCATTCTTTTTTTTATTTTAAATTTTTTCATACTTTAAACATTTTTCTAAGTTCCCTTCTAAGTAATTTCCAGCCGTTTACTCTTGGAAGTTCATCAAGTGCAAATATCTTTCTTGGAACTTTATATCTTGATAAGTTTTCACGTGCATATTCAATTAAGCCTTCATCGTCAGCTTCATTTTCCCACACAACTGCTGCAACGGGAATTTCTCCTCTATGACAGTCATTGATACTGAAAATAGCTATTTCTTTTACTGCAGGATATTTGATTAATACTTCTTCTACTTCCGTAGGATAGATTTTCCATCCACTCATTACAATCATGTCTTTTTTACGGTCTGTAATGAATAAACGGTTATCTTCATCAAGATATCCTACATCACCTGTTAAAAACCAGCCGTCATCCAAAAATGAAGCTTTTGTTTTTTCTTCATTTCCCCAATAGCCTTTTGCAACTGCAGGTCCTCTAAGTGCAATTTCGCCCTGTTTATATGGTGGCAATATTATTGATGGATCATTTTCGTCAACAATCTTCACTTCTGAAAAACAAACCGGATGGCCTACACTTTCAAATCTGTCTGCTTCCCAGTAATCTTCTGGGCGGATGACTGTTCCAGTTCCGATTACGATGGTTTCTGATAATCCATAAGCATTAATGATTGGTATCTGATAGGTTTGATGAAAATCCTTCCATATTTTTTTATGCAATGGTCCTCCACCAGAAACGATTTCACGAACGGTTTTCAGGTGTATTCGAGCATCCATTGTTGTTAATGTATGTATTACTGGAGGCATTCCGGTCAGGACTGTAACCTTTTCGTTTTCACATAATTCCAAATATTCATCAATGTTGAACTGTTCCATTAGAATGTAGTATGCAGCGGCTCTTAATGCTGCAATTGACCATGAAAGTCCAACATGTGCCATTGGATAAATACCTAAATAAACGTCATCCTGTTTCAAGGTTAATACATCACATTCATTGTGTATTGCTGTAAAATAATTTCCATGGGTTAACATGGCGCCTTTTGGTTTTCCTGTTGTGCCTGAAGTGTATTGTAGTTGACATAAATCATCCCAATCAGTATTCACGGCAGGCAACACTTCACAATCTTTAAAATTTGAGACGTTTTGCGGTACATATGTTTCAATGTCAATGATGTTTTCGCCATCACTGTCTGTAATCATTAGCTTTGCCTTTGAATCTTCGACGATGTACTTCAGTTCGGATGCAGTCATTATTCTGTTTGTTGGAATGGCAATTGCACCAATTCTCCATATTGCAAAAAGTGAAAATAAATATTCTTCTGAATTTTTAAGATAGATTAAAACTCGGTCTCCTTTATCAATATTCAAGTCTTTTATTTCACGGCCGATTTCTGAAATGATTGATAATATTTCGATAGAATTGTATTTTTTACCTGTTGTCGGATTGTATAATACATTTTTATCTAAACGTTTTGAATTTGCATCAAGGAATGTGGTAATATTGAGCATTTATATTAACTCCTTTACAATTGCTTTTGTAACGTCCATTGTGAATGCATTTCCACCTAAATCGGGTGTTCTAATTTTGCAATCTGCAATTACTTTTTCAACAGCTTTTTTAATGTCATTTGATATCTCCCATTCTCCCAAATAATCCAGCATCATTGAAGCGGATAAAATCATGGAACATGGATTTGCAATATTTTTTCCTGCGATATCTGGCGCTGATCCATGCACTGGTTCAAATAATCCGTTGTGATCTCCGATGTTTCCTGATGGTGCAAGGCCCAGTCCTCCTACAAGTCCTGCACTTTCATCAGATAATATGTCTCCAAACAGGTTGCTTGAAACGATGACATTGAAGTTTTGAGGTTGGGTAAGTAGATACATTGCAGTTGCATCAACATAATAGTCTTCAGCAGTAATTTGTGGGTATTGTTTGGCAACTTTGTAGAAACTTTCTTTAAATATTCCATCAGTCTTTTTCAATACATTGCTTTTGTGTACGCATGTGACCTTATTTTGACCTCTTTTTATGCATAAGTTAAAGGCGGCCTTTGAAATCCTTTCAGATGCTTTTTTGGTGATGTGTCGCTCTGCAATCATTTTTTCACAATCACCATATTCGACCTGTGAGTATAATCCTTCGGTATTTTCCCTAACTATTACAAAGTCAATATCATCACGTATGCAATTCACGCCCTTGTATGATTTTATGGGTCTGATGTTTGCATATACATTAAGTGCTTTCCTTAAATTAATAATTGGGCTTGGTTGGCCAGGTGTTGATGTGGATGCACCGAATAATACTGCATCACTTTTATTGGCTATCTTTATTGTCTCTTCAGGTAATGTTGTTCCTGTGTTGTTGAAACATTCAAAACCTGCTATTCCATATTCAAAACTAAATTCTAAATCTATTTTATCAAGTAAATATTCGCAGGAATCCATTACTTCGTTTCCGATTCCGTCTCCACCAATTACTGCAATTTTATACATTATTTTACCCTTAACACAATTTGTTCGTATATTAATAATTTTGGTTTCATTCTATTTAATTGTAGTTTAATAATTTTGTTCGTATACTATCGAAATACTTTTATATGACTAAACTATAATAGTATATTAATTACATAAATATCAATAATTCATTATTGAATTTAAGAGGGATTGAAATGGAAAGAAGTATCGATGAATTGATTGAATTGTTAAACGATAAAGATGATTTTGTTGTTGAAGATGCTGTTGGAGAATTAGAATTAAGGGCTGATGAATCATTAGACCCTTTAATTGATGCTTTATCTAGTAGAAAAAAACAAATTAGATTACATGCTGCTACTTTATTGGGTGCAATAAATGATCCTAAGGCTATTCCTGCTTTGATTGAAACTTTACATGATAATAATAAATTAGTTAGAAGAGAAGCATCAACCGCTTTAAGTCGTATGGGTGAACCTGCTGTAGAACCTTTAATCGAAACTTTAAACGATGAAGATTGGAGAGTTAGGGGGGCAGCCGCCTGGGCCTTAGGAAACTTAGATGATGAAAGAGCTATTCCAGCACTTGAAAAATTACTTGACGATGAAAGTGGTTACGTAAAACAAGGTGCACAAAGCGCAATAGCTTCAATAAAAAAATAAGATAATAAAGATATTATCTTAAACTTTTCTTTTTTTTGTTAACTTAATTTTGATTTGATGGAGTTTTTCTTTTTGTAAATAGTAATGACAGCGCCAATACTCCAATAGAAATGATTGCGTAAACTGTTATTTCAAAGCTGTTTGCATTTGAAAACAATTTGAAAATTCCAAATCCCCAAAGTCCAAATAATATTACTGGTGCAATATATTTGGTTATTGCTTTCCATAATCTACCTACTTTTATTGTTGAATGTTCATTTAAGACAGGTATTACATTATCAAGACCATATATCCATCCGAATATTATTGCCTGAATTGGTATCAATAGCAAAACTCCAAACTGGTTTACAAAGGCATCTATTATTCCGATTAAGTAACTGCTGATTCCGGTTGTTAAAGTTACGGATATTATACAACCAATGATACAAAGTATTGTTGTTGTTTTCCTTCTGGACCAGCCTAATTTGGTGAGTGTTGAGTTTACCATCGGTTCAAACAGTCCCAATGCGGATGTAATTCCTGCAAATAGAATTGCTAAGAATAATAATGGTGCTAATATACGACCCATTGCACCCATGATATTGAAAATCATTGGGAATACGATAAATATCAGTCCGGTTCCTTCAGTAATTAGTTGCACCATTGGAGTTCCGGTTGTATATGACATGAATCCCAATATTGAAAAAACTCCAAAAGCAGTACAAACTTCAAAGGCAGAATTTGAAGCAACGACAAGAAATACATTGTCTGTTAGTTTGGAATTTTCAGGCAAATAACTTGCATAAGTGAGTGCTAAAGCTTCTCCAACACTTAATGAGAAAATAATCTGACCAAATGCAGCTAACCATATGTTTACATCATATAATTTGCTCCATGTTGGATTTAGTAAAGTATTTATTCCAATATCTGCTCCAGGCAATGTTAATGCATAAACTATGATGATTCCCATAATGATAAACAGTAATGGTATAAGAATCTTGGAAGCTTTTCCAATGCCCTTGTCAACGTCCTTATTTGATATGAACCACAAAATTGCCCATGTGATTATAACTCCGATTGTTGTGGGTATTAACAGGAAACTTGCATTACTTAAATTAGAACTTCCTCCAACATTATTAACAAAGTATAATGCGGCATCAGTTCCCCAGCTGAATGTAATACTACTTAACAGATATACCAAATCCCAACTTAAAATAACCATATAATAAATAGTAACTATAAATGCAAATATAACTAAAATCCAAGCTATTATCTCAAATTGAGGTCTGATTGATTTCATTATCTCTGTAAAGGATTTCTTAAATGAAAATCCAATTCCATATTCCAAAATCAAAAATGGGATTCCCATTAGTGCGATTGCAACAAGGTAAGGTATAAAAAATGTTCCTCCTCCATTGGTATACACTACATAACTAAAACGCCATATATTTCCTAATCCTACAGCAACACCTATCATTGCAAATAGAAATGATAATGTTGAATCCCATTGTGCTTGTTCAGACATAATCGTTATTTTATTTATGTTGCTATAAATATTTTTTATCTTCATATTTTTTTTTAAAATTTCATTGTTGATATTTTCAACATTTAAATAGAAGTTTCTAATATATCTATATCTGGGTGTTAAAATGAGAATAGTTATATTGAAAGGAAGTCCGAATATTGAGGGTTCATCAAATATGCTTGCAAAAAACTTTTCTAAAGGTGCAATCGAAGCAGGTCATGAAGTTAAAGAGGTTGATGTCGCTAATGCAAACATTTCTCCATGTATTGGTTGTGTTCATTGTGGATATGAAGGGGAATGTGTTTTAAATGATGATATGAATGAAATTCGCAGTGATATTCTTAAATCAGACATGTTAGTATTAGTTACACCGTTATATTATTATGGGATGTCTGCTCAACTTAAAACTTTAATTGACAGGTTCTGTTCGAGGAATTTTTCAATTCAGAGGAAAAATTTCAAATCAGCACTTCTAACCGTAGCGTATAATGCAGATGACTGGACATTTGATGCTTTGGAAGCCCATTATGATACTTTAATCAGATATCTTAATTTGGATGATTGTGGAAGAGTTTTGGGTTATGGTTGCGGAACTCCGGCAATGACAAAACGTTCTAGATATCCTGATGAGGCTTACAATTTAGGCAAAAGCTTGTAATGTTTTTCACTTTAAAACAATAGCTTTGTCTATCATTCCAATTAAAATCTTGTTTATCGGATTTTTAAATGATAATGGATGTTCTTTTGGATAATCCTTGCTAAATGGGAGTACTTTAAAACTGCTCATGCAACGGTCGGTTGATCTAAGTGCAAAATATGCCTTATAATCTCCATCAAAGATATTTATCATCAAACCAACATCATCTGTTCTTCCGGGAGCACTAATTCCTTCTTCGGCATAAACTTTGAATTTTTTCACGGCATATGATGAAATTAGTCCATATTCAACTAAATATTCATATTCATCTTCTTCAAGATCATAATCATCATATTCAATTACTTCGCTGCAATCTTCATCAGGAATGTTTAAATTTGAGGCGCAATAACCTAGGGAAATATAAATTCCATCATGGTCAAGAGCTTTGGAAATGATATCGTAATATAGATTGTCCAGTGGTTGTGACTTGTATCTATCTCCTAAGATTTCTGGAACGGTATGTGTCATTCCTCCATCTTCGATTACTGTACAGTAGAAGTGCTTTTCACCTAAATAACCAGCAGTTGTTGCTTTTTCAATTGTCTCTTTAATGTCGATATTATTTGCATTTTCAATTTTTTCAGCAATTTTTAAGGCTTCAAAATCACTTATCATCATTACCACTTTCTTTTAAAATCTTTAAGTTTTCTTTTAATATTTTGTAAATGCTTTCTGCTCCAATTATATCTTCATCAGGCACCTTCCAGCCGGAAGGATATAGAATAAATGGTTTTGATTGGCTTCCACCAGCTCCTCCATGACTTCCAACAAGCTCTTCAAATGCACAGACTTCGTCATTTTCAGAATCATAAAAGCTATTGACTAAAATGTCTGGACTATATTTGAATGAGCTATTTCTTTTTAGATGTTGGACAATATTGTCTCCAAAACCTTCAAGTGGGTTTTCACCTTCGATTTCATTAGTATCCAAATAATAAGTACCGTTCTTGCCGATTGCCAAATCTCCTCTTTCAGATGACCTGACTAGGATGAATCCAATATATTCGTTTTTAACAATTTCAGATATTAATTCTGGAAACAGTTCATTAATTTCTTCATAAGTTAATCTATGGCGCCATTGGGTTAAATAAATCATTGCAAGATTTCCTGAAGCCAGTACAATAACTTCTGAATCTGATAATTCTTTTTTCTCTTCCTCACGACTTCTATTTTTAATGCTGTCAATCTGTTTGGAAAAAGGCACAAATGTTTCTGCATAGTGTTCTTCATTTGAAGACATTTTTGCATACATTGCAATGTCCTGAGGGAGCAATGATTTGATAAAGTCTTCAAAAGATTCACCGTATCTCTGTTTAAATGTAGCGCCGTTGGTTTGACCGTGATCTGATTGAATGACAAATTCATAGTCTCGAGGTGAATATTTATTTCCATAAATTAGGCGGGCAATCTGTTTATCCATTCCTTTAAGTGAAAACCATGCATCTCTGCCTCTAACTCCTGAATGATGGGCTATTTCATCGTAGCCTAAATATGTAGAATATGCAACGTCAATGTCTCCAATCATCATGTCTCCAATTAATGTTCCAGTATTTATTTCTCTCATAAATACGTTTGTTCCTGCTCTTGTCGGAATGTAAGATAATTTTCTTCTAATTCTCGGTTGTATATTTAATGCTCTATACATTATTTGTGATATTATTTCTAAAATCATTTCTGCAAAGAATAATAAGACTATACGTGCGAAATTGCTGGAGTTTGAAAAAATAGAAAACCATGCCTTGTTATATAATTTCTGCAGGTCTGTAATTTTACTGAATGTGAAAATTACATTATCAGTATCTCCGGAAAATAGATTGGACCTGCTTGCCCCATTATCTACTAACAATCCATCCCCATTTGAAATTCTTTCTTCCAACGTTTTGACTTTTATTGCCCCGGAACATTCCATTATCTGATTGTCATTTTCTTTTTCAACCCATCTGAATGCAGTAATATCTTCATTATTTCCATGCAGAATTCCTGCCTGACTGGCACCGGTTTGTGAAGATAAATCGGTTTCCCACATTCTTAGAGTATGGCTTTTATTATCAAGCATTGATTTGACAGTAGGCATATATCCTTTATCTATTGCTTCGCATAAAACATCATATGCAAGTCCATCAATTTCTATTATGATTACTCCTGGATATTTTTTTATGTCACCTTTTCTTTTCTTTGTTGCATCCCTTAGAACTGACCTGTAATATGAACTAGTATCTTCAATTGTTACGAGTGTTGAAAGGATTGTTGTCAATAATGCCATGGCCAATGGTGCTAATATCACTCCCCAACCGGTAATGGTTATGTCGAAAAATGGTGCAAAAATCTGAAGCAGAATCCCATTTAAAACTAGTGTTCCCACTCCAAAAGTCAAAACTAGAAATGGCATCAATATTCTTGTTAATATTGGCCAGAATATGGCATTAATAAAACTGATGAATATGACAAACAATGCCACTTCGTCGAATCTGCTCACGTCAACGCCCAATCCAAAAAAACTAATTAAGTATAATCCTATTATGTTTCCTATAAAGATTATTAAACTTCTTTTTAATGTTATTCGTGGAGGCTTATCATATTCGCTAACATGTTCCATATGTTTATTTATGTTTTTCTTTTAAAAATATTATCTATATTATTTCAAAAATTTCGTTTATTGTATCAACTTTTTTAAATAATTCTTCTTGTTTGTATAGAAATCCTTTTTCACTCATTTCCTCAATCATTTCAAGCATCTTATCAAAGAAGCCCTCAATGTTGAAAACGATAATCTCTTTATCGTGTTGTTTTAACTTTCTGAGGGTTATAATTTCAAAAAATTCATCTAGAGTTCCTATTCCTCCGGGCGTTATTATGAATGCATCTGAATTTTCTAAAAATTTCTTTTTTCGCTCGTCCATTGAATCAACATAAATGAATTCGTCGCACTGTTTGCATAGCGGTTCGAAATTTCCAATCCATTCTGGAGCTATTCCGATTGATGTTCCATTATTGTCATGAATTCCTTTTGCACATGCACCCATCATGCCAGTATCTCCTCCGCCAAAGACTAAACTGTGTCCATGCTTGGCAATTTCACGGCCTAATTCATAAGCGCAATTGGTATATTTTGGGTCTATTTTTCTACTTCCTGATCCATATAAACAAATTTTCATAAAATCATCTCTAAATATCGGGGGTTTGCTCAGCCAAACATAAGTGGCAGATTGCATTAACATTATCCTTTTGATTATCTTTAACCGGACAGAAGAATTCGCCATTCCTCTTTTCTACCTTTAGACTTCCAGGAAATTCACAACCTACTGGATGAATTGGTTCTTCTAAGATAAATGTGGTGTATAGGGCTGTAATTACATAGATTAGTGGGAATTTGTCGTCTTTTTGATCCGACAGCCTTTCCTTTTCAAATGTCCTTTTCAGCATAGGAAATGAACTGTCAAATGATTTTTTATCAATAATTTCATTATCGTAACTGTCATTGTTGAGGACTTCTTTCATTCGAAGTATAAAATATTTTATATAGATTTTTAAATATTTTTCACGATAATTAGCATGAACAAACTTTCCATCTTTTCTCATTCGTGCTGTAGCCATCATCAAATCATGCACTGATATTTCTGCAGCATATTTTTTAAGAATTATCATTAATTCATCACGGGTAATGTTATCTTTTTTGGATAATTCCATTAGTTCATCTAATATCTCCTCTGGTTTCATGTGTAAGTTTATTTATTTTTAAAGATAAAAATACTTTAATATTTTAAAATCAATAATAAATAATTGGTTGATAGTTATGGCTGAAAATTTCATGGAAATTTCTAAGGAAGATATCGAAATTGTTGAAAATGCATTGAAAGTTAATTCAGATTATAAACCTAAAAATGATAATTTCAATGTAAAATCATTTAAAAAAGGAAAAGAAATAGTATTGATACAATATGTCGCCAATGTGGAAAATGAATTGGTTTTTCAAACTAAAGAAGAAAACGGCAAATATTATATTTCAGATACTTTTGCATTGTTCCAGGACAATATTATAAATGGTAATGTGTCAAGGGATGTTTTCCAATCAGTAAATAAATATTTCCATGATGTTATATCAGATGAAAGCAATGATTTTTCAGAGGAAAAGGAAGAGCTGATTAATTTTTTAATGTTGACTGAAGAGTATGATGAAAGTCAGCTTCAGACTGACTTGGATCCTTCAAAGATTCGTGAAGATTATAAAAAGGATTATGATAGGATATACTCTGATGATTCCATGAACCGGGTTGAAAAAAGTTTAGCCTTAAAGGAATTGTTGCACATGTCTATCTGTCAGGTTGTTAATGACCTTGAGCTATTTTTCACAAGACCTGTTGATTTAACTCCTGAAGAGATAGCTGAAAAAGATAAACAGGAAGCTAAAGCTTTGGAAAATGAAATGCAATTATCTTAAGTTTTTCATTTTCAACATAACTATAAGTAATAGTTTTTACATAATTTGTATTATATGATTGCTATCACTAAAAACGAAGAAGTTGTTCTAAACCAGATTAATATATTTTCCATTGAATATCCTGAAGGAATCCCTGTTGGTGTTTTAAGAAAGGATTTAGGGTTTCATGAATATGATTTGGTGGAGATTATAAAGGAACTTGAAGATAAAGATTTGGTTATCTTCAATGATAATAAGGTTTCTTTATCAGAATATGAAAAGGAAATCAACACTGTTAATTCTAAAAAGGATTTAGAGGAATTGGAATTAAACATTAAGGAAAAAGAATCCTATGAATTGATTCAAAATTTGGTTGATGATAAAAATCTCATATCAAAATACACTTTGGAAGGACATCTTTTGTATGGTGATTTAAAATTGTCTAATTTTAGAATGTATCATATTATTTTATCTTTGCAGAATAAAGGCCTTTTAAAACCCATCGTTAAGGATGATGGCGAATATTATCTGTTGGTAGGATAATATTTTTTCCATATAACATATTAAATCAGTAATATTTTTTTTCATTTTAATCATAATATTTATATAATTTAATAAATATAAAATGTAATTATATAATTTAATGTTTTGATGTGTTTTGTTATGATGAGAATTAGTATGTCTTTACCTAAAAAATTATTATCTGATTTTGATGAGGTATTAAAAGAACGGGGATATCAGTCCCGTTCAAAAGGAATTCGTGATGCACTTCAAGATTATATTGTTAGATATCAATGGATGAACTCTATGGAAGGTCAAAGAATTGGTATTATAACTATCATCTATGATCATCACTATACAGGCGTAATGGAAAACCTTGCAGAAATTCAACACAGCTTTAGAAATGAAATCAACACAAGTATGCATATTCACATGACTGACAAATACTGTATGGAAATTGTAGTCGTTAATGGGGATATTGCTGAAATCCGTGATTTGACTGAAAGAATCATGAGGCTTAAGGGTGTTGAACACGTAAAACTTACAAGTACTGCAAATGGAGAAGAATTTAGTGAACCTGGCCACAGTCATGAACATGGTCATCATCATCACTAAATTTAATATTTTTTTTCATGAAATTCAAAACTACTCCCTATCATTCAGATTTATTAAAGGATACTGATAGGTTAGCTAGTTTCTATAATGCCATAATGGAATATGATGGCAATACTGAGCTTGCTTATGATTTAGGATGTGGGAGTGGCATTCTATCTTATTTTTTAAGTTCTTATTTTGAAGAGATTGTTGCTTTGGAATTGGATTTTAAAGCTGCTAAATGTGCTAAAGAAAATTTGTCCGATTTTTCAAATATTGAAGTTATCAATGAAAATGTTATAGGATATGGTTTTGAAAAAAAGGCAGATCTAATAGTTTGTGAGATGATGGATACTGCATTAATTGATGAGGAGCAGGTACCAGTTTTAAATTATGCCAAAAAGTTTCTAAAAGAAGATGGGCAGATTATACCGCGGGAAATTATTAATACTGTGGAACTAGTAAACTTGCAAAGAGACAATGTTCATTGGGATGAAGATGGAGCAAAATATGAAGTGCTGTCTGATGCTGAAGTCTACTCAAAGTTTAATTTGCTTGATGATATAAATCCAAATTTTGAAAAAGAAATATCTATCAAATCTAAAAAGGATGGATTCGTTAACGGATTAAAAATAACCACATTTACAAAGCTTAATGATAATATAATTTGCGGTCCAACCCCTATGCTAAACCCACCCTTATTGATTCCATTGGAAAAACGATTTGTAAAAGGCAATGATTTTATAAATGTTAAATTAAAATATATTATGGGAAATGGAATTGAAAGTATTCAAACAGAATACCTATAATGATGGTGAAATAATGTCTTTCGAATCTCAACTTGAGGGGTTTCTCTCAAATAGTGAAAAATTGATTGTTTTGGGTGTTGGTAATGACCTCAAATGTGATGATGGCGTGGGACCATTCATCATTAAAAGATTAAAGGAAGAAGATATTGAGGACGAAAATTTAATATTTATCAATGCTGAAACTGTTCCCGAAAATTTTACAGGCAAACTCCGAAAAGAGAATCCGACCCATATTATCATAGTGGATGCCTGTCTAATGAATGGAAACCCAGGGGATATGCAAATTGTAGATAAAGATGATTTTTCAAATATAGGTATTTCAACCCATTCCATGTCTTTATCCTATTTTGTTAAATATTTGGAAAAGGATAATGATTTTAAAATAATTTTTGTAGGAATAGAACCTGAATCTTTAGATTATGGTGAAAACTTAACTGAGAATGTTGAAAAAACTGCTTTTGACTTTATTAATATATTAAAAGGGATTATATTATGAAATTATTGTTTATTGGCTCAAGATTATATGATGACCTTGATTGGTATGTGAGAAGTAAGGGAATTGAAAGTGTACTTACAGAATCTAATGAAGATGCGATTAACTTGGATTTGCCTGACCAGGTTTTTATTGTTCCAAGGGGAATGGATGGTCCAAAACAGGTTGCACTGATGCAAAATGTTGATGCAATTGTCCCGTTGATTGGAATAGATCCGCCATTAATTGATGTTGCGCATATGAAAGAAGAAATTGAAAGCGAGTATAATATACCCGTCATTGCTTCTGATGTAAGAGCTGTTGAGCTTACTTCCAACAAAATCAGAACCAAGAGCTTTTATGAAGAAATTGGAGTAGCTACTCCACAATATCAGATATTAAATAATCCTAATGAACTTAAAATGGATTTTCCTGTTGTTTTAAAACAGGGTGAAGGACAGGGTGGTAAGGATATTAAAGTTGCCCATTCAATTGATGATGTTGAGGAATATTTTGAGGAATTCGACCAGGCGTTATGTGAAAAATTCGTTGAAGGGTCTGAAATTTCAATTGAAGTATTGGGATATGGTGGGGAATATGTTGCATTGCCTCCAATTTATAAGGGTGAAACCACTTTGGAAGGAACTCATCCATTAAATAAAGTTAAAACAGGACCTTGCATGGTTGAAGGATTGGATAATAACTTAGTTCAACATACTGCTTATAAAATAGCTAAAAATTTGGATTCTGATGGAATTTTTGAAATGGATTTCATGTTTTCAAAAGAAACTCAGCAATTATATGCAATTGAAGTTAATACTAGGCCTAATGGTACCAGATATTTGACCACTGCAACTTGTGGCATTAATTCATTGTGTGAATTAGTCAATATGGCTATTGGCGAGTTTTCAATATCTAAAATTTATGATAGTCTTGAATATTATTATTCAACTGAAATTCCAATAGGTAATTATGAAGGTCCTTCTCCAAAAGAACCTATAAAGTCTTTTGAAGATAATGATTTTGTTGTTCATGGTCCTGAAGGTTATCAAAGAATAACTGCAAGGGCAGATTCCAAGGAAGGGCTCAAACAGCTAGTTGATAAATTGACATAATCTGTGTTATAAGTTATAATTATATACTATTATTAATAGATATCTTATTAATCTAATGATTTATTGTGTGGTAAAATGAATAATACGGATATGTTAATTCTTTTTTTAGTAACATTATGTGCTACAATATTCTTCACATGGTATGTAAAAAGAATATTTCTCCGAGCAAGGATTGCTGATAATCCTATAGTTAGTGAACATAGGCATAAGAGTGGTACTCCAACAATGGGTGGTGTTGCATTCTTATTTGCAATTTCTTTTGTAATTGCAGCATATTATCAAAATATTCCAATATTATTAGTTTCATTCATCATGCTTGCAGGCGGTATTGTTGGTCTTGTTGATGATTTGATTGGTCTTAAAGTTAAAGAAATTCAAAAGGTTGTTGTCAATACCTCTGATGAGGTTATTGCATTGGGGAGATTGGATGTTGAACCTGGAGAGGAAGTTCGTGTTGCAACTCCAAAAGCAAAAGCCGAAGTTGATGACTTGCTTAAAGAGGGTAAAGTTGAAGTCATAGGTGAAGTTCCTATCAAAACAGAGCCTGAAGAGTTGGAAAAAATAGTGTGTCAGATTGTAATAGGAATATTTTTCGCTCTTACTGGTATAGTAACAACTTTAGGTGGTTTTGAACTAGGTTTATTGGCTATTCCAGTAGTTATTATAGCCATTTTAGGTTGTATCAATGCAGTTAATTTAATTGATGGGATGGATGGCTTAGCCGCAGGTATTGTTGGAATTGCATCAATTTTCTGTTGTGTTTACATTTACTTGTTTGGACATGCATCTTTAATGCCTCCATTTTTAATATTGTCTGCTTTATGTTTAGGATTTTTAGTATTCAATAAATATCCCGCTTCTATTTTTATGGGTGACACTGGATCATTCGTATTGGGAACAGGTTATGCTGCTGCAGTACTTGTCTGTGATATTCCCTATTTTGGAGTTCTAGCATTGGGTGTTCCAATTATTTCAGTTATTGTAAGCTTATTGCACAGGGCACATATAATCAAATTACCAGTAGAACCGCTACATCACACATTAAATCATTATGGAATGTCTGAAACAAAAATTGTATTGACTTACTGGGGAGTTACATTATTATTGTGTGTAATAGGTATTCTTGCTAAGATGTACCTATTCTAATTTTCTTTTTGGTGATAATATGGAAATTCAAGAATTGACTGAAGCCATTGAAGGAAAACTCATTGGAAATGATGAATTCTTTTCAATTGATGGTTTTACAGGTAAATTTACTTTTTTAAATGATGCACATACTGGAGATATAGTAATAAGGCATTGGATCAATGATAAAGGTATTGAAATGGCATTTGATCAGAATATTGCCTGTTTGATTACTCAAAATCCAAAAGATGGCGCTATTGAAATGGCAGAACATTTAAATTTCCCATTGATAATTACAGATAAAATAGAATTGGCAAATGCATATGCATTATCATACACCATTAACAAATTCTCCCCAAATTCGACAAACATTGTAATCACTGGAACAAACGGCAAATCAACTACATCACATTTAATTTATCATATTTTAAAAACTGCTGGCTTTAATGTATTTACCAATACAGATAGCGAATCGGAATTCAATACATTGATTGACCCGATGGTTTCTAAACTAATTGCTGATGAAGTTACAAAAAATGGGGAACTGGATTATCTGGTGATTGAAGTATCTGAAGTTCAAGGTTGGCTTGGAAAATTGATGGAGCATCATGCAGCATTGATGAGCGAAGCAATCAACCCTAAAGTTGGAGTCATAACAAACATTGCAATGGACCATATTGGTCTTGTAAATTCAATAGATGATGTGTTTAGGGAAATAACTGCTGTTCCAAAAGCTATTGGGGATGGTGTTTGTGTACTCAATCATGATGATGAATTGGTCATGAAATTGGATGCTGAAAACCCATTCTATACTTCAATGTCTCCATTAGATGAGGAAAATGCAGTTTATTATGATGGTGAAAAAATAATTCATCAAGGCAAAACACTCATGACTAAGGAAGAATTGCCATTCACAGGCAATCATTTCATTCAAAATATCTTATCAGCGATTGCATCATGTATCTCTTTGGGAATAGATGAAAATGATATAATTGTTGGTGTCAAATCGTATGAGGCTTTAAATAGACGTTTTGCTAAATTAAATGATGAACCTTTAATTTATGATGATTTTGCACATAATCCTGATGGAATTAAAGCTACTATTTCTGAAACAATCAAATTGCTTCCTCCAAATCAGACATTATATGTTGTATGTGCCATCAGAGGGTCAAGGGGTGTTGAAATAAACCAATTGAATGTTGAGGCACTTGTGGAGTCTGTGGGGGACAATATGGAATTGATTTTATCTTCAAGCAATGATGTTGTCAATGATTTAAATTTTGTTGAACAAGAAGAAAGAGAAGTATTTTTCAACACATTAAATCAAAATGATATTGATTTTATTCATTATGACAATTTAAAAGAATGTTTAAGTGAAACTTACAAAAAAGCGGGTAAAAATGATATCATATTATTAATAGGAGCTCAAGGAATGGATCCTGCCGAATCACTTTTAAAAGATATTATATAAATTTAAATATTATATTAACTTAATATAATAAATGAATAGTTTTATTCTTATAATAGAATATTCGATAAAAGAGGATATAAACATGTTTATAAAGATTAGAAGAGACACATTAATAATTCTATTATTGGCATTTATTTTAATCTTTTGTGGTCGTTTAATCACTTATGTTGCATTTGCATCTTCTGATGAAGTAAATGATGGTATAGCTATTTCAGGAGTTATCATTAAAGGAAATGATATTGTTCCTGTAGATACTATCAGGTCTAATGTAATGCAATCTGGATTAAGGGATGGTAGTGTCATTTATGGTGATGTTTTAAAGACTTCAGTTAGGGAAGTCTCGCTGCAAGATGCTATTCAAACGGCACAAGAGTTCGCAACACGATCAACAGTACCGGGTACTTCTGTAGAACCTATTACTGCTGCAGATGTTCAAGTAGATAAAAATACTGGTGTTGTTACTGTAACTGTTATTGAAGACTTTTCTTCTGTTGATATGGGTAATAAAACATCTAGTAGTTCTTCAGTAGGTGGGTAAGTTGGATAAATTTAAAGTATCAATTGTATTTTTAATAATATTTCTAATGACTATGAGTAGTGTCGCAGCTACCTGTAACATTATTATTATTACTGACCCTACTGGTAAGGATCCAAATGGAGCTGCGGCTGGAAGTATGTCATTTGCAGAAAACATGTTTCAATCAACATTTTTAATGTCTAAAAACAATCATTTTGCAGTGCTTTCCGGGGGTACCGGTAGTTCAGATACAAGGTTGGATTCAGTCATTGAAGCTGTTGCTAATTTAAACAATAATGTTTCTGCTGCTTCAGCTGCATCTATTGCATCTCAATATAATGGGGCTCGTCTGGTTGCAGGTGGTCCAAGCATTGGTGCTGCTGTTGGTGGTTCTTTCGACGCTTATGTAATTACTGTTGATGATGCTAGTAATGATATTAAAGTTACTCCATACAGTAGTGGTGTTGCAACATTGCAACCTGGTCAAAAAGGAGCTATTATTCACTTGAGGAACACCAATGGTAATCCATTGTATGGTACAGCAGATTCTGTACGTAAAGAAACTGCAATGAATATTGGTAAAATGATTAGGGACGGTTATCCAGCAACCACTATCTTATCAGAAGCAATGGGTCAAGTGGCTAATGAATCTGGTGAAAAATACGGTGGTGGTGGAGTAAATCTAGTTTCTGGAATTTCAACTGAAGACATGTTTACTCCTCAGGAAATGAACCAAACGGGTTATCCTATGGATGAGGAATATTCCAAAGCTTGTCAAGATTGTGAATGGGCAATGGGATTCCCTGCTGCTGAAGCTTATGGTAGATGTCCTGTTTGTGGTGGAGAATTAAAAACAATATATGCATATCAGGCTTTAGGTGATGCTCTGACTGTTAGTTCGAATGCAGTTAGTGTTTCTGTTTACGGTAGTGATAAGCCGGGTTTAGCAGCAACAACCTCTGAAATTGTTGAATCTTCTGTTGCTAAAAATGGTTATGATGCATCTGCAATTGCAGCGTCCATTAATAAAGCTATTAATAATGGTCTTTTAATGGGTGTTGACCATGTGGAACCTAAGGATTTAAATGTAAAACAAGGTTCTAAAGCAGTTGGTGTTTATTTCAATGCACTTCCTGGAGATAGGTCATCTCCTGCATGGGATTTACCTATTGATGGAAATATATTGAATATTTTAGGAAGTATTCAAACTGCTGTTGGTATCATCTTGATTTTGCTTGTTGTGTTCAGAAGTAGGTTATTGAAATCTTTCCAAAATAGGTGATTCACCTATTATTATTTTTTTTTATTTATTGGGGATTATTATGGCATTAATTTTAGTTAGAGGGGAGAATAATTCTAAATTACTTAATGCAATTGCAGATATGGAAAGGCATGGTAATTTAACATTGGTTTCAAAGCCTAAGGTTATCGATGCAAGTTTTGCAGATTCATTGGTTGAAAGTATTCTAAACTCTAAACTCAGAACAAAATCTAATGTAGCTACTGCTTTTTTCGTTAAAGAGGATACTACATTAAGCATTATGCAAATAAAAAAAATTCATCCTCCGGCTCATGTTGTAGTTGTGAGTAAGGAATATGGTGGTTATGATGAGTTACAATCATTATTGGAAACTGCCAAATCTTTCCAGGGATATCAGTCTCACAGAGCTGAAAATGAGGGGATGATTGATTATAAAATTAAAGGTAAAGGAAGACATATTAAAAATGAGAAATTGAATAGCTATGTTAAATAGCTATTTTCTTTTAATTTTCATTATATTTCCTAATGTACGTTCACCTGATGAACTATTTACAAATTGATTCAAATCTACATTATCTACTTTTTCTAGTAATTTAATATTCAATGCTTTTTCTAGTTTTTTTGTGAGCTTTACATCAGGAGTCATTTTTCCGGTTTCAATTCTTGAAATGACTGAAACTCTTTCATTGATTTTTTTACCTAAATCTTCTCTTGACCAATCTTTTGCTTCTCTTGCTCTTCTAACGGTAATTTCGAAATCTTCAATTAATTCTTCAGAAGGTTCATCATTTCTTGAATAACTTTTGTTTCTAGTTGTGGTTGGTCTTTTTGATTTTTCTTGTTTTCTAAATTTTGGTTTAGGAGGTGCTTTTTGGATTTTTCCAAGTTTTGAACACTCTTTGCATACAACCATAACTGATCCTTCAATTTTTGCCCTAATTGGATTATGTTCCGGCACTTCTTTACCACAAATTTCGCATTCCATATTAATCAGTTTTCCTTTTTTAATTAATTAATATTATATATTCAATAACTTATAAAATAATTGTTAGTACGAATTCAAATGAATACATTTAAATACTTTAAAGTTACTAATTGTTATTAAAGTAACAATGAAATATAAATTAATAACTAACTGGAGATGATTCACATGGATAATTTTGACGATTTGGAAAATTCTTCTAAAGAACAATTAATAGAAAAAGTTGAATCTCTACAAGATGAGGTTAATAATTTAAGAGAAGAAAAATCCAAAGCAAAAAGTAACTTAATGTGGAAAGTTAGGAAATTAGAAAAGGATAAAGTCCTAATTGAAAATGAAAAAATTAGATTAGAAAGAGAAACTAAATCTTTACGTTCAGAAGTGGACAGGTTCAGATCACCTCCACTTGTATTAGCAACTATTACTGAAGTTTTAGATGATCACAGAATGACTGTTAAAAGTAGTACAGGACCTAGTTTCCTTGTTAATTATTCAAAATTTTTAGATGAAAAATTATTAGTTCCTGGCTCAAGAGTAGCCTTAAATCAACAAACATTTGGTATTGTGGAAGTTTTACCATCAGAAAAAGATGCAAATGTTTCTGGAATGGAAATTGAAACAAAACCAGATATTACCTATGATAAAATCGGTGGTTTGGAAGAGCAAATTGTCGAAGTAAAAGAAACTGTTGAATTGCCTTTAACAGAGCCTGAATTATTTGAAAAAGTAGGTATCGAACCACCTAAAGGTATATTATTATATGGACCTCCTGGAACAGGTAAGACTTTACTTGCAAAAGCAGTAGCTAACGAAACCAATGCTACTTTTATCAAGATTGTAGCTTCCGAATTTGTTAAAAAATATATTGGGGAAGGTGCAAGACTTGTCCGTGAAGTATTCGAATTGGCTAAAGAAAAGGCTCCAGCTATCATATTCATAGATGAACTTGATGCTGTTGCAGCTAAAAGGCTTAAAAGTTCCACCAGTGGTGATAGAGAAGTACAACGTACTTTAATGCAATTACTTGCAGAACTTGATGGTTTTGAATCAAGAGGAGATATCGGAATTATTGGTGCTACCAATAGGCCAGATATATTAGACCCTGCATTATTGCGTCCTGGTCGTTTTGATAGATTCATTGAAGTTCCTCTTCCAAACATTGACGGAAGAAAAGAAATTCTTAAAATCCATACTAAAAACATGTCATTAGATGAAGAAGCAGACATTGATATTCTCGCTGATTTGACTGATGAGCTTTCCGGTGCTGATTTAAAAGCAGTATGTACTGAAGCAGGTATGTTTGCAATTCGTGATAAACGTGAAAAAGTTACTGTAGCTGACTTTATGGATGCTATTGATAAAGTGATGAGTAAAACCAAAGAAGACGAATTGTTCAAAACTGAAGCCGGAGTAATGTTCGGTTAATTTTAATAATATAATAAGCCGATGATGAACCCTATGAGCTCTGATATGTGATGAATGATGGGCGAGCTGAGGCTTATTTTTTTCAATCTTTTTTTGTAAAACTTTATTTAAAATAAATATCTAATATTATAATTATGATATTTGATAAAAATGATGATGTTAGAAATGAAAGAATTCTTTATCAAGCAAAACCTAATATGCTTTTTGGCTGTAAAAAAGCTATTTATGGTATTGTTTTATTAGTTATTGTTTTCATACTTTCTCCGAAGGTCATTCAATTCGTTGGGAATATGCAGGTTTATTTGATATCTTATATTAATCTTGCTTTAACTAGGTATGCAGCAATAGGATTTTTCATTGTCATTCTTTTTATTATACTATTTATTATTTGGCAACTTATTGGATGGTATTCTAAGGAGTACATTTTAACACAATCCCGAATCATTATCAAATATGGGGTGTTGTCCACTAAGAAAAATTATATGCCTTATGCAGCTATTCAAGATATCAATACTTCACAAAGTGTTTTTGGTAAAATATTTAATGTAGGAACTATTTCTTTATTTAGTGCTTATGATAACAATCAAATGGAATTGTCCGCCATATCAAATCCTTCTGAAGTAGAAGAGATTATCTTTTCCAATATGGTTAATCACAGGGCATATGGTGAATCAAATCCATATCCTCATAATGATATGTCATATGGGAGGAATTTCCAAACAAATGATAGCTATCTTGAAAAAAATGATTATTATGATGAATTCGAACCGATTACTCCAATTGGTCGTGAAAAAGATAAATCTCCAAGAAGAGATTATGAATATTATCCTGATGATTTCAGTCAAGGTGAAAATAATCGTAAAAAATATGAATATGAGCCTTATACTGATAATTTCTATGATGTTGAGGATAAGCAATTCGAACCTAGATACAAAGAACCTTTAAATCAGCATGATGATTATGGTAGGGATAGTGTGGCATATGAATCCAATTCCATTAGATATGATGAATCTTATGATGATTATGGTAGGGATAGTGTGACATATGAACCTAATTCCATTAGATATGATGAATCTTATGATGATTATGGTAGGGATAGTGTGGCATATGAATCCAATTCCATTAGATATGAGGAACCTTCAAATCAATCTTCTGATAAAAGTTATTATAATGAAATAAGGGATGAGTATTCTTATCGGGATGATGACTACTATCAAAATAATGGTCGTGAAGTTTATTATAATGATAATGCCAATAATAATGTTCAAGATAAATCAGTAGATGTAGATGAATCTAGTGAAAAAGTAATTAGAAGGCACTTCGATAAATTTAAAAAATAATTTTTTAAATTTTCTTTTTAAAAATTTTCTTTTCGGTGAATTTAATGGAATTATTATGTATTCAATCTCAAGAACATCCTGAACTGCCTAAAGCTGAATTGAAAGCAGTTATGGATTGTGAAAATATTGATGCTAATCTTTGTGTTATTACAGATGGATTGGTGATTTTAAAAGATATTTCAAATGATAAATGTGGGCAGTATTATGAAATCCTTACCCGAAGGTTAGGTTATACTCACGAAGTTCATGAAATCATTTTAACATCTTCAATCGATGCATTAAATGATGATGTTTCCTCTGTGGACTGGTCAAAGTATATTGATGAAACATTTGCCGTAAGGGTTAAAAGATTCCACTCAGAAATTGATACTGTAGCTACTGAAAGAAAAGTGGGGTCATTGATTTTAGAAAATTGCGATAATATAAAGGTAAATCTTAAAAAACCTAAATCCCTAATAAGAATTGTTGCATTTAATGATACAGTTTATGTAGCTATTGAAAAAATCAAATTAAATAAAAAACATTTTGAGAATAGCAAACCCCATAAAAGGCCATTCTTTTATCCTGGTTCAATGAGTCCGAAATTAGCAAGATGTATGGTAAATCTATCAAGAGTCACTGAAGGAGATTTGGTTCTAGATCCTTTTTGTGGAACTGGTGGAATATTAATCGAAGCTGGAATAATTGGTTGTAAAGTAGTCGGATCTGATATTTACTGGAAAATGAAAAATGGTGCAGCTATTAATTTGGAACATTTTGGAATTTCTGATTATAGAACATTCAATTTGGATGTGCGTGAACTTAAAATGTATGAAAAAGTGGCTGCTGTTGTTACTGATCCTCCCTATGGAATTTCCACCACTACTGGAGATATGGATGGTGATGATATTTTCAAGGAATTTTTCAAAGCAATATATGATAATATGAAAGATGATGCTTATCTTTGTATGGCAAGTCCTCATTATGTCGACTTAAAACCTATTGCTGATGAAATTGGATTTGAAATTGTTGAACAATATGGGATTAAAATGCATAGAAGTTTAACAAGAATTATTTCTGTTATCTGTAAAAAATTTGATTAATATATAAACAAATAGTTACATTTATATATGAGAACATAAATCATGTGTTATTTTTACTTCAAATCTTAACTATTCTTTTTTTGTTTTATTATTTCTTTGATTTGTTTTTTTTTATTTCATTTTTCAAGGGTTTTAAAAATTTTAATTTATATATTTTATTTAAACTCATTTTTTTAATAATTACTATGTATTTATTTTTATTTTTTATTTTAAAAGTTTAAAAAACAATATTTTAATTTTTTAATATTTTTTGCAATATTTTTTAATTGATTTTGTTAATAAAATTTCTCTGTCTATTAGATGTGCTATGTGTTTTATGGCGATGACCTAAGTTATATTGTATGGAACAATTTTAACTATGATGGTTGCTTTCCGCATGTAGCTATACATTTTGTGAGTACTTGAATTTTCTCAAGTATGATGTTGGTTTTGTAGTATGTGGTGAATTAGTTACAAACTAGTTTAGTGTAATACTCGTCTATATTTTTAGCGTACTTCATAATACTTTATACTTTATTATGTCTGTTATGTTTCAATTCTGTTTGATCCTGGCAGATGTTACTGCTATTGGGATTCGATTAA